>JAZRDY010000192.1:0-10455 GCA_045660525.1 Acutalibacteraceae bacterium
CGACACCGCCTTTAAGTGTTACATTAATCATTGTAATACTTCCTTTCAATTAAGTTTGTACAAAAGAAAAAACTTCATCCCAAAGCAGTTCGTCTGCATTGGGATGAAGCGATAATTGCTCCATGGTTCCACCCATATTCCACTTTTATTGTGGCACTCAAAAACTTTAACGCAGTCATACGGCGCACCTTATTTCGATGCACTCTCAGGAGTGGTAGGCTTTGCTTTCAGAATTTATCGCACTCACAGCAAATGTGCGACTCTCTGGAAATTCCGTTTTAAGTTAGCCCTCTCCCTCAACGATTTATTGGGATGTTAACTTTTTCTGTTGCTTGAGAATTATTTTAGCACTGTGAAATGTGTTTGTCAAGAGGTAATTACGAGAACAAATTATGATCAACGCCGTGAAGTGTCAGTTGCTTTGCAAACTCCTTATAGTTTTCGTAGCTGTTATCAAATTTATATACTATCTTACCGTCAATGATAATTCTGACCCACACAAGATATCTCCATCGGTTGCTGTCTACTTTCTCAACATCCTCATAGAGGTACGATACTTCACCGATTTGGAAGCCGTTTTCATCGAATGTAAGCTTTTCATCTTTTTTAATTCGTATGATTTCGTTAACCATAAGACCCCCGCCTATCAACAAAAGTATAATAAAAGCGACGATTTCCCCTGCAACCAGTGCGCACAAGCCAATAATGAGAGGTGCACAATAGCAAATTATATTGATGTTTATTTGTCTTTTAAGTTCGTACTTCATCGTCCCTTACCCTTTCTTAATCCTACAAATATGCATTATCTGCCAAATAAATTATGCTCCACACCACTGAGGGTCAGTTGCTTGACAAATTCATTAGCATTTTCATAGGAGGTATCAAACTTGTAGACTTCTATATCATCAACAATGATTTTCATATAAGTCACATATCTGTCACGGCGGGTTGTTATTCTTTCAATCTGTTTGTAACTGTAGCGCGTTTCACCGATATAAAAGCCGTTCTCATCAAAGGTGAACTTCGGGTCTTTGCTTCTGACTATCTCGTTGACAACAAAGCCTGCACCCATCAGCATAAAGAAAACACCGAAAATGCTGATGTCTTCGCTGATTAAAGCAACAAAAATACCGACAACTGCAACTAAGCCATAAATCAGTATATTTTTCATGGTTTGTCTTTTAAGTTCGTATTTCATATTTTTCTCCCCCTTTAATATTGTAATATCATTATAAACCATATAAGAGTATACTTCAATTACAAAAGCGGAAAATTAAACCACCTATTTTCACACTTTCGGAAAAATAGGTGGTAATATTTTGTTTAATCAATAGTTTTCATCAACTACTCTGCCGATGCTGCCGAGTAGAGATCGCTCATCCGATGAAGCAAAGTCACAGGTGTAGTGCCATATCATTACACCGCCGTAGCCACCCTTTATAGCGAAATCCGTCTTGTCTGCAATAACATCAGGTGTGTTGAACCAGAATGTCTTACCGATATTTTCGTCAGTGTACCAGCCGTTTTCGTCTATGCTGTCAACACAGCCGTTGTAGGAATACCAGTATGCACCCCCGTCAGTGGGTCTCGAATAGAAAGGCAAACCGATATTCACCTTTTCATAGGGAATGCCCGAAAGACCTATCTGCTTGGAATTTTCTTTTACCATTTCTGCAGTCGCGTGTCTGCCCTCGCTGTCAAAAATATCATAGAGCATTACTTCAACAGTATCAACATATCTTAGAGCTTGTGTGGATAACTTGAGATTCCATTCGCACAGTGAAACTCCCAGACTTCTGTCACCAAGCTTTTTGCCTATAGATACCAAGAATTTATTGAACTTATTCCACGCCTTGATCGAGAGGGGATGCTCATAGTCAAAATGTATACCATCAAGGTCATATTTGTCGAGAACGGCGATGATGTTATCTTCGAGAACACCGCTTTCAAATGCCTTGTTGTGCTCGTCACTCTGGGCTTCCATCTGATCTTCCCACACAGTTGAATCAGTATGTCCGCCGGGACCGAGAATGTTAAGAGTCATATGAATGTCTCTTTCGCCAATAACTTCTCTGAGGTTACTCAGCGCCTTTTCGAGAGACTCTTTTCCGATATGTACATCGCCCTCATTATCAAAGGTTGCTATACCAAAAATAATAACATCAGTTATAATATCAAAATCTTCACTGTGAAGCGAATTTATATCTTGGATATAATCCGCCACAACATAGCTCGACACTCTGAATTTTTCCGCCTTTTGCTCTTTTACACCACCAACACCGAGAAAGCTCATAATAATGCTCAGCACTGCAGTGAAAAATGCAATCACTCTTTTAATTAACATATATTATTCCTCAAAAATTCCGTCCTGAATTGCCATAATCTGATCAATTCTTCTCTGATCTCTGCCGCCTTCAAACTCTGTATCAATGAAAACATCAACCATTTCAAGAGCGAGACCTGCACCTACAACTCTGCCACCAAGGCAAAGGGCATTTGCATCGTTGTGAAGACGGGTAAACTTAGCACTGAAATAATCACTGCAGCAAGCTGCTCTGATACCCTTGACTTTGTTGGCTGCCATTGAAATACCTATACCTGTGCCACAGCAAAGAATCGCCTTTTCACATTCACCGCTTATAACTGATTTACAGGTTTTGTAAGCAATTGCGGCATAGTCGATTGATTCGGGTGTATATGTACCGAAGTCTTTGTATTCGATGCCTCTTTCTTCAAGATGTTTTTTGATTTCTTCTTTTAAGTGGAATCCACCGTGGTCTGCACCTAAAGCTATCATTTTTATCTCTCCTTTGAGTTTTATTATAAAGGTATAATATCACAGTTTGCATCTTTTGTAAAGATGATATGTGACCTTAAGGTTTCCGCTGTTTTTTTAGCGGGCGGAAGCAGGAAACGGGGGCTGCCGTTCCCAACAGCACAACAAAAAAAGAAACACCACCTCAAAAAGGTGATGTCCTTCGCCAAACATTAAAATCAGTTATAACTTCTTGCCATACGTGCATACCTGAAGTCTTCATAAGTAATTCCGCTTGAAGAACGGTAAATACTCATAATAAGTCCGATTGCAAGATAAAGACAGATAACAGATGTGCCGCCGGCGCTGATAAAGGGCAGTGTAATGCCGATAACAGGAAGAAGTCTGGTGCACATTCCGATGTTGATTATAGCCTGGAATAAAATCATAAATGCAACACCGTAGCACATCATTTCAGCAGCAAAATTTCCTGAACGTCTGCCGACAATAATAATTCTCACGGCAAGAAGTGCAAAGAGAGCCAGAAGAATAAAGGCTCCGATAAATCCGGTTTCTTCACATACAACAGAAAAAATCATATCGTTTTGTCTTTCAGGTAAAAGAGTGCTGTGTGAAAGCTCACCCTCAAATAAACCCATTCCTGAAAAACCGCCGTTGATAATTGCTTTTCTTGCCTGATTTTGCTGATATATCTCTGTAGGGTATGCCTCAGGATTAAAAAGTGCAAGAATTCGGTTTCGCTGAATATTATCAAAAACCTTAAGCCAGATTACAGGTGAAGCCGCAGCCACAGCAAGTGCACCTGCAGGGAAATAAAGCCAATGAACACCTGCGGCAAACATCATACCGATGAACATAAGAATGAATATGAGAGCTGAACCCATATCACCTGTAGCAACAACAAGCACAATAGGAATAGCGGCATGAACACACAGAAAAAACACATTTTTAAGTGTTGAGATATTATTTTTAACCTTGCTCAGGTGAAATGCAAAGGTTATGATAAAACCTATTTTTACAAGCTCAGAGGGCTGAAAATAAAGAGAGCCTATTTTATACCAGGAAAAAGCATCGCTTCTGCCCTCAGGTGAAACACCAAAAACAAACAGACCAAGCATAATCGCCACACAGGCTAACCCTACAAGAGGCCACAGCTTAAGAATAATGTCATAATCAATAAATGATATTATCATTGCCGCAACAATGCCCATGCAGGTTGCAAGAATCATAACTTTAGCATCTCGGGAAAAGAGAGTATCACCGCTATAAGTGGCACTGCTTACCATAATAATGCCAAATACCGATAAAGCAAGACATATAATCAAAAACACGATATCTGTTTTTTTTATAATGTCTTTCATATTAATCTGTTTCAAAAACTTTTTTATATTCTGAAGATTCAAAGTATCACATCCGGAGTTTTATTATAACTTGTTATCATTATATTATGAATGGCGGAAGATTTCAAGAGCAAAGTTAATTTATAAAGTTGACTTATTGATTTTTTATGATACAATATATCAGTAAAACTTAGTTAAAAGAGGTGAAAATTTTGCTCAGATTTTATTCTCACTGTGTCAGTGATACACAAGCCATAGCCGAAAAATTAGGCAAAAAGCTCAAAGGCGGTAATGTTGTTGCATATTTCGGCGGTCTCGGTATGGGCAAAACTGCTTTCACCCGCGGTCTTGCAAAAGGTATGGGTATTACTGCCGATGTAGCAAGTCCCACCTTTGCTATTGTCAACGATTACGGCGGCAATCCGCCTCTTGTGCATTTTGATATGTATAAGGTGGACACTTGGGATGACCTATATTCCAGCGGATTCTTCGATTATCTCGATATGGGTGCCGTTTTAGCTGTTGAATGGAGCGAAAACATCGAAAATGCTCTGCCTGACGATACAATAAAAGTTATCATTGAGCAAGGTGAAAAAGAAACTGACCGAATTATTACAATCGAAGGAATAGATGAAAATGAAGATTTTAGCAGTTGATACAAGCGCTGTCTGCGCCTCTGTGGCTGTGACAGAAGACGGCAAAATATTATCTGAAAGCAGCATCAATACTGGGCTGACTCACTCGAGAACTCTTATGCCTATGATAGATTCAGTGCTCAGAAACGGTGAGATTGCCATGGACAGCATCGATATGTTTGCCTGCAGTGTGGGTCCCGGTTCGTTTACAGGTATAAGAATCGGAGTTGCAGCCATAAAGGGTATTTGCGATGCGTTGGGTAAAAAATGTGTTCCCGTATCAACTCTAGAAGCACTTGCATATAATCTTGTAGGCAGAAGCTGCACTGCTGTAAGTGTAATGGATGCAAGATGCAATCAGGTTTACTGTGCCGTTTTTCTCATAGATGGTGAAGAAGTATCCCGACTTACAGAAGATATGGCGCTGAAAATCGATGACCTCGGCAAATTGTTGGAAGATTATGAAAATATCATTTTTGTAGGTGATGGTGCTAAGCTTTGCCACAAGGCATTAGGCTATGAAAAGGCTCCTGCAAACTGCGAATATCAGCGAGGCAGCAGTGTTTGTTTTGCGGCGATGAATCATATTGATGAAGCCTTACCCTCAAAAGATTTGTTGCCTGTTTATCTCAGACTTCCTCAGGCTGAAAGAGAGCTTAAGGCAAAGCAACAGCTTAAATAACACCAAAGCGGAGAACGTCAGTTCTTCGCTGCTTTTTTATTAAGTCTGACTAAACGGTGGAAGGCGGCTCCGTGAAATCGCCCTGTGGGCGATTTCCGAGAGTACTGCGCACTCTCGAGCCGGACTTCGTCCGGCAACGGAGCCGCCGAAACTGCCCGCTACTGCTCACTGCAAACAAAAAAATACCAAATTTTGTATATATTGCATAACAAACCGTAATATTACCAACACTTATTTCTACAATGTTTTAATTCATATCTACTTGCTATGAATTGTTTTTAATGATATACTACCACTAAAGTAGGAATTATCACAAAAGAGGTGATTAAGATGAAAATATCCACCAAAGGCAGATACGGTCTTCGCATTATGACTGACCTTGCCGTCAACGGTGCAGACTGCTGTGTTTCTCTTAAAGACATCGCAGAGCGAGAACATCTGTCTGAAAAGTACCTTGAACAGATTATCAACCTTCTCTCCAAAGAAGATTTGGTAAAATCGGTCAGAGGTGCAAAGGGTGGCTATCATCTCACTAAATCCCCTGAAGAAATCACCGTCGAAGATATTCTCAAGGCAACCGAAGGCTCACTCGCTCCCGTTGCCTGTGCAGAAGATAACGGTAAATGTGAAAATTACTGCGACTGTGTTACGTCCTTTATCTGGACTCAGATATACGAAGCAACAATTTCCGTGGTCAGCAGAATAACTCTCAAAGACCTTGCGGAAAGAAGTATCGCTTCAGAAAAATCAGGATTGGAGTGTTTGAAGAAATGAGATATGTATACGCAGATAACGCCGCTACTACTCCCGTATCAAAAAAAGTAGTTGAGGCTATGCTCCCCTATATGACAGAGCATTTTGGCAACCCCTCAAGCCTTTACGGTATCGGTCAGGTTGCAGCAAGCGCTGTTAGAACAGCAAGACAGCAGGTAGCTGCCGTTCTCGGCGCTGACGAAAAGGAAATCTTCTTTACCTCAGGCGGTAGCGAGGCTGACAACTGGGCAATCAGAGGCGCAGCAGCTCTCGGCGCTAAAAAAGGCAAGAAGCATCTTATCACAACAAAATTTGAGCATCACGCAGTGCTTCACACTATGGCAGCTCTCGAAAAAGAAGGCTTCACAGTGACATACCTTGATGTTTATGAAAACGGTATCGTTAAGGTTGAGGATGTAGAAAGGGCTATCACAGACGAAACCTGCCTTGTAACTATTATGTACGCCAACAACGAAATCGGAACCATTCAGCCTATCGCTGAAATCGGCAAGCTTTGCCACGATAAGGGCGTGCTCTTCCACACAGACGCTGTTCAGGCAGTTGGCCACGTTAAAATTGATGTTAAAGAGCAGAATATTGATATGCTCTCACTTTCAGGTCACAAGTTCCACGCTGTTAAGGGTACGGGCGCACTCTATTGCAAAAAGGGACTTCGCCTCCCCAACCTCATTGAAGGCGGTGCTCAGGAAAGCGGCAGAAGAGCAGGTACCGAAAACGTACCAGGCATCGTAGGTCTCGGCGTTGCTATTACAGATATGGTTGAACACCTTGAAGAAAACCACGAAAAGGTCAAGGCTCTTCGTGACAGACTTTTTGAGGGTGCAAGCAAAATCTCTCACTCAAGAATCAACGGTGACAAAGAGCAGAGACTTCCCGGCAACTTCAGCATGTGCTTTGAGGGTGTCGAGGGCGAAAGCTTACTTCTTATGCTTGATATGAAAGGCGTTAGTGCTTCAAGCGGTTCAGCTTGTACATCAGGCAGCCTCGACCCCAGCCACGTGCTTTTATCAATCGGTCTCAAGCACGAGGTAGCTCACGGCTCACTTCGTCTTTCACTTGGTGAAAATAACACAATTGAAGATGTTGACTATATCTTAGAGGTGCTTCCTCCCATTATCGAAAGACTTCGTGATATGTCACCCCTCTGGGAGCACATCCTCGAAAACGAAAAGAATAACTAAGGAGATTAACTAAAATGGTATACAGCGAAAAAGTAATGGAACATTTTGCCAACCCCCACAATGTTGGCGTAATTGAAGATGCAAACGGCATCGGTGAAATCGGTAACGCTAAGTGCGGTGACATCATGAAGATGTATCTCAAAATCGAAAACGACATCATCGTTGATGTAAAGTTCAAGACATACGGCTGTGCAAGTGCTATTGCAACAAGCTCAATCGCAACAGACCTCATCAAGGGTCAGCCTATCAGTGAAGCTCTCAAGCTCACAAACAAGGCAGTTGTTGAAGCTCTCGACGGTCTTCCTGCAGTTAAAATCCACTGCAGTGTACTTGCTGAGCAGGCTATCAAGGCAGCTCTTGCAGACTACTACACACGTCAGGGTATTGATCCCGAGCCAATTGTAGGCAAGATTGAAGATCACGACCACCACGACAGCTGCAGCCTCTAATAAATAAAGCATCAGCGCGTTTTGATTACTTTTGCGCGCCAGCAAAAGTAATGCCTCGCGGCGAGCGAAATAAAAAAGCTAAACCGAGTTGATTTATGTCAGCTCGGTTTTCCACTTCCACGAAACGTAGGTTGCAAATTTTTAAGTTTCAACCTATAATGTACTCACAAACCTAAAGGAGTACCAATATGAACACATATATCACAGCACAGACTATCAAGCGACTTCGCGAAGACAAGGGGCTGACCCAGACTGCCCTTGCCGACCTTATCGGTGTCAGCAGTAAGGCTATCTCAAAATGGGAAACCTCAAAAGGTCTCCCCGATATCTCACTTATCGAGCCACTCAGTCAGGCTCTCGGTGTTTCGGTTATGGAGCTTATGTCAGGTGATACTGTTATCAATAAAAATACCTCTTCAAATATCATCTTTTCCAAGTTTTATGTATGCCCCGTCTGCGGTAATGTAATTCATACCACAGGTGCAACTGTTGTCAGCTGTTGCGGCATCACCCTGCCTGCTCTTGAGGCTGAGGACATAGATAACTGTCACACTATAACAATAGAACCCGTTGAAGACGAAAAATTTATCACTGTTCAGCATCCTATGACTAAAAGCCACTTCATCTCTTTTATGGCTTATGTGACAAGCGACAAAACACACTTCGTCAAGCTCTATCCTGAGGGCAATGCAGAAACAAGAATGCAATTCCGCGGCAGAGGGTATCTTTACATCTACTGTAACAAGCACGGTTTGATGAAAATGAAAGTTTAATCTATACTTATCTTAAAGGGTGGCGTTTGCCGCTCTTTTTTTAGTTTGCGGTAAAGGTGAACGGCGGGTCCATAAATCGCCCCTGGGGGGCGATTTGGCGCCGTACCAACGGTACGGCGCTGCCGAACATAGTTCGGCAATGGAGCCGCCCCACCTGCCCGAAAGCAGCACATTCATTCATAAACCCTCACTCCTCATTCATAATTATATGGTGGGGGTGATATCTTGTTTGCCATACTGCAGATATCAGAAAATAACACAATACTGCGAAAGCCTGAAATAAAAAGTCAGAGAGTCAATCTGCCCTCAGGAGATGCATTTTTTATTGTTACCGTCGACAAACATATGGGAAAAATTCCTTGGAAAAGATTAGAAAAATGTCTCGGCATACTCCGTCACTGTATACTTCTTCCAAATGGCACAGCTATCCCCGACGGCTTAAATATCACAGCTTTCACGCCTGAAACATTACCCAAGCTTTTATTAATGAACTCTGCCGTAGATTACATAATAAGCCACAAACAGTTTTTCCGCTCAAAAAGTATTGAAGTCTTTGACAGAGAGGGTATATATCCAACCCGTATCGAAAAGCTTCTGCCCTACCTTAAAAATATCAGAGTTATCACAGACAACAAAGATGTATATGATACTGTTTCAAAAAAATTTATGTCCGATTACGGCTTTTCTCTTGTGATATCAGATAGAGACAGTTTCGACTGCGATGCGGTAATTTCCCACGAGTGCGGTGTACCCGTTTATTATTGCGGTACTGTTTTCACAAACAACAAAAAATATCTGATGAATGCCGAGGTCTTTTCAGGAAGCGAAATTGAACTCCCTGCCGAATACGAAAAGTTCCGCCCTGAAAATATCGGCAGAGTGCTTTTTGCATCGGCACTGTATGAAAAATGCAGTGAAAAAGATCTTGACACACTGCGATACAATGACTTTGGCTGTTGACATATGAAGCCTTAGGATATATACTTTTAATACTGCATAAAAAGAGGTGAAAATATGACTTATAATCAGGCTATCGACTATATTATGTCAAGGAGAAAATTTCAGAAAAGCAGTGGTTTTGAACGAATTGAAAGACTCCTTGAGCTTTTCGGGAATCCCCATAAAAAGCTGAAATTCATTCACGTGGTCGGCACCAACGGCAAAGGCTCAGTATCTACAGCTATGTCATACATCCTCAAGGATGCGGGCTATAAAACAGGTCTTTTCACCTCACCGTATATCGTGGAATTCGGCGAGAGAATACAGATAAACAACACATATATCAGCCACGAGGATATTGCCGATCTCACTACACTCATCAAAGAAAAAACCGACCTTATGGAAAGTGAAGACCTTTATCCCACGGTTTTTGAGGTGACAACAGTTCTTGCCTTTTTGTACTTTGCCAAAGAGGAATGCGACATTGTTATTCTTGAAGCGGGCATTGGCGGTGAGCACGACAGCACAAATGTTATCCCTTCACCCCTGGAATGCATTTTTATGAGCATTTCTCTTGATCACACAGAAATGCTCGGCAACACTATAACCGAAATCGCCAAAGAAAAAAGCGGTATTATCAAAAAAGGCTCCATCGTTATATCCTATCCCGACTCGGGAGAAAGCTTTGGCTATATCCCTCAGACAAAAGAAGCTGTGGATATAATCAGAAACAAGTGCAATGATACAGGCTGTGAGCTGATTTTACCCGACACAGATAAGCTCAGTGTAATCCGCAGCGACATTTTCGGCTCGGAGTTTATTTACGATAATCTTAAAATCATCACCCGACTTTGCGGTACTCATCAGATTGCAAATATGATTACCGCTGCTGAGGCTATGAAAAAG
>JAZRDY010000193.1:0-2170 GCA_045660525.1 Acutalibacteraceae bacterium
AAGAAGCTCGGCTGTTGTGCCGTCATTTGCGATACGGATAATGCCGAGGTTTGTTTCGGGATCAGACTCAACATTTTTGAAATACTTGCCCGTACCTGTAACAATGAAAATCTTGCCGATAAGGTCTGTTGCATCAAAGCCTGTAGGTATTGTGCGGATAACATTGTTAAGGTCAAGATATTCTTTTACCTCGTTTTTGTCGAGCATATAGCTTATGTTACCACCGTTTCTTTCATCCCAACCAAGGCGATACATATTAGCGGTGGTCTTTTTCATTTCTTCCACAAATGGAGCCGTCAATATATCTTTCATATTCTTTTCACCAAAACTTCCTGTTCATATTTTTTAACTTCGCTGAGGTAATCGGCAGGAGTGTTTTCTCTTCTGAGGTACTCATTCCAGATATCACCGAAAGGTGCAGTTTTCATTTCTTCCTGAAGATACATTATATCAGTGAAGTTGCTTTCATTCTGTAACTCTTTAAGCTTTTCATCGGGCTGTAAAAGTGCGAAGAGCAGAGCTTTCTGCACACTTCTGACACCTGTTACCCAAGCGGCAATACGGTTAATAGATGCATCAAAATAGTCTGTTGCAATAAACACTCTGTCAAGAGCATCGTTTCTAACGATTTCTTTTGCGATTTCTTTGGTTTCATCGTCAAAGATAACAACGTGGTCACTGTCCCAACGGACTGCTCTTGTAATGTGCAAGGCAATTTTTTCGTTAAAGAGAAGAAGTGATGAAATCTTGTCGCTGACCATTTCTGTGGGGTGATAATGACCGTTATCCATAAGAGGAGTGATACCCTTATAGTCGGAATATGAAAGGCAGAATTCAGCGGAGCCTACGGTGTAGCTTTCGAGACCGATACCGAAAACCTTTGATTCGAGGGTAACATATACCTTCTCTTTATCATAAGGTGTATCAAGTATTTCGTCAAGACTCTTTTTAAATCTTGCTCTGGGTGATAATCTGTCAGCAGGGATATCCTTGTATCCGTCGGGGATCCATATATTCATAACACAAGGAATACCTGTTTCCTCGGCAAAATACTCTGCAATTTTAAGACAAGCCTTGCCGTGATTTACCCAATATGTACGAACTTCTTCATCGGGTGATGAAAGGGTGAGATTATCCTTTACCATCGGGTGTGAGAAAAAAGTGGGATTAAAGTCGATACCGACGCCTCTTTCTTTGGCAAAGTCCACCCACTTGCTGAAATGCTTTGGTTCAAGCTTATCTCTGCCAACAATTTCGCCATCATCAAAAACAGCATAACAAGCGTGAAGATTCAGCTTCTTTTTACCGGGCATAAGCGAAAAAGCCTTGTCATAGTCGGCCATAAGCTCGGCAGGTGTTCTTGCCTTGCCGGGATAGTTTCCCGTAGTCTGAATACCGCCTGAAAGAGCCTCTTTGCTGTCAAAGCCTACCACATCGTCGCCTTGCCAGCAGTGTACGGAAACAACGGCTTTTTTGAGAGTTTCAATAGCTTTTTCAGTATCGATTCCATACTTCGAATATATTTCTTTAGCTTCGTTATATCTGCTCATCAGTTTACCTCCTTTATATCAAAGGTTTGTTTTATAATTTCTCTCGCCTGGGTGAGAGATATATTTTTATCATACATAATCTGTGAAAGTAAGTTGCCTGTGGCTGTAGCTTCCATAAGACCTGTGAAGACTTTCTTTCCTGTGTACTCTGCCGTGAGCTTATTTAGATATTTATTCTTACTACCTCCACCGACAATATGTATGGACTTGATTTCTTTACCGCTGATGCTTTCGATATCTTCTACTGCTTTTCTGTAAGAGTCAGCAAGGGAGTGATAAACACTTGAAAGAACATCACGGAGAGGTAAATCAGGTTTGTCGAGATAATTTCTTACTACCTCAATCATATTTTCCGGAGCAACAAACTCAGGTGCATTGGGGTCAATCTTTTCGGTAAAGGTGCTTATCTTTGCAAGGCTCATCATTTCATCGTAGGTAAGCTCTTTGTTTATATTTTTGCGGATATTCTGAAACAGCCACATACCCATAATATTTTTAAGAAAACGGAAGCGATATTCAATTCCGCCCTCGTTTGCGAAGTTGGCTTCAAGGGCTTTTTCGCTCAGTACGGGAAAAAGATTTTCCGTGCCGATAAGGCTCCAGGTACCCGAAGAAATATA
>JAZRDY010000194.1:0-10886 GCA_045660525.1 Acutalibacteraceae bacterium
TTTTTATCCGGCGTCATAAAAATAGAAGTAGGCCAACCACCGCTCCCCGTAAACGCCTGACAAACTGACATATACACACTGTCGATATCAGGTCTTTCTTCTCTGTCAACCTTTACGGATATAAAATATTTATTGAGGATATCAGCTATTTCATTGTCTTCAAAGCTTTCATGAGCAAACACGTGACACCAATGACAGGAGCTGTAACCTATACTCAGAAAAACAGGCTTTTCTTCTTGTGCGGCTTTCTCAAAAGCTTCATCACACCACGCATACCAATCAACAGGATTATCCTTATGCTGCAGCAGATAAGGACTTTTTTCATTATTTAATCTGTTACTCAAGATGCACCTCCGATAATATTTATGCTTCGTTTTTAGCATTTTCTTTTAAAAGATTTTTATTCAAAAACCGGTATGTATTTTTAATTTCCGTACACATAAAATATAATGAAAATATATTTGGAGGCTGAATTATGAAAAGAAGTGAAATGCCCATTGGGTTCGGTATGGCGCTTATGGAAAATCCCCAGGCGATGAAAAATTTTTCAATGCTCAGTGAGGAGAAAAAGCAGGCCATCGTAGAAGGCTCCCGCTCTGTCAGATCAAGAAGTGAAATGTATAGATATGTTGATGAAATATTGAAGGATATGTAGAAGGTATAAGCTAAAGATTGATTTTAACATTGACTTTGAGCCGTTTATGGCGGGTATTGATAAGGTGATATAAACAGATAAAGCTTCCTTGTAGTTAAATAGCTACAGGAAGCTTTTGTTGTTATTTTTCTTGAAACTGATTTAATTTTCTCTGCATATAGTCGTTATGCCATAGTAACTTTTGTTTTGTTTTAGAATCATAATCTTCACGCTTAAGTTCATTATTATTATACTCAATAGCTTCAAGAATAGTAGGAATTCTACTTACATAGCTTTTTCCAGAACTGTTCAGATAGTCAACATAATGTTCACCATCTCTATCTTCAACACACATATAAGCTATTGGCGAAGTACTTGTAATCTTTGGAAGAACGATGCTTTTTAAGGTTTTAGAAATAATAACTCTAGGATAAAGTGCAGTTTTAGATTCTAATAAATATGCTTCACTTAAAGCCTTTCCAAAAACAAATACATCATCTAAAAACGAATCACCTATTGTAATTGAACCACGTAATAGTAGGTTGTTTTTAAATAGCTCTTCTTGAAAAACAGCTGTAATAAAAGCAACTTCCATAAACTCTTGAAAACCATCTTTGCTATCAATTTTACATTCAAAAACAATGTTGTCAGAAAATATTTTTGCTTGTATATTTGGCTTATATGGCGTCTGGCAAAGAGGCTTATATGTTCTTAATGTAGAATCATAAATGTTACCTAATTTTTCAAGAAATTCACCATTATCCTTCTTTATGTATTCCTTAACACCTAACAAATCTAAAAAAGCAAATATTGATTTATAATACTGTCTTTCCATAAAACTACCTCTATTGGTTTTGTTCAACTATAATTATATTATTTCAAATTGTACTACAAATCAAAAACTTTTTCAACATATAGTAAAAAATCCGCAATCATAATGATTACGGATTCCATGGTGGAGCATAGGGGGGTCGAACCCCTGACCTCTTGACTGCCAGTCAAGCACTCATCCCAACTGAGCTAATGCCCCGAATATTAAATGCGTTTTATCAACATTGAGTTGTATGCTAATATTAGCACAAACTTTATTTATTGTCAATAAATTCTCTTTGTAAAACTATGTCTCATTATTGACAAAACCGGCAAAACTTGTTAAAATATAGCGGTTGATTATCTCGGCAGGGTACCAAAAACCTGACAAATAAAAAAGAAACGGAGAATGTAAAATGACCTACTTTTATAAAAAAGACGGTGAAATCTTCATCCCTGAAAAAATAAACCCCGATCTTGTTAAGATTGCTAATGCTATCATTAAGACAACCAAAATCGGTTTCAGATTCCAGCTGAAGACAACATCCATCAATAACGCTCTTAAGGGCGGCAAAAGAGAACAGATGCTTAATATCATGCAGAAGTGCTTTGTGAACAACAGAAGCCTCTATAACGACGATATGGCTCTTACAGGCGTAACAGTTGAGGAGGTTGAAGACAGCTACTTTGACGATAAGGACGACGACTTTATCAAGGCTCAGCTTAAAACTCTTATAGATTTTGCTGCTATTAACACTGTTATTGAAGCAAGAATGATGAACCTTATGAGTGCAAGCTGTGAGAAGACTCTCGGTACTCCTATCGATAAAATCAAGTTCTTCACAAATCAGGATGTTATTCTTGAGCTTGATGAAGTGGAAATTGAAGCTGAGCTTGAAGATTGATTTTCAATATGTAAAAATACAGAGGAAAATTTATCCTTTGTATTTTTTTATGCAAAAGAAAAGAACTGCCATAGGGCAGTTCTTTTCTTTTTAGGAGTTTAAAAAATGAAAAATAGAAATGTTCTTTTATTCAGCTTTTGCACTTCTTCTTTCAGCAAGTTCATCAAGAATCTTCTTGTAGCTTTCATTTGTAATTTCATACTTAAGCATAGGAATGATTGAAATGAAGCAGGTAATTGCAGCAGGGATAGTGATAAGGAAGAACATACCGAAGCGGTAGGGTTCAAACTCAGGAGCAGTAGCAAAGAGGAAGTCCTCTTTAGGTGAAGCCGCAAGAAGCTCGTTACAACGGGCAACAGCGTCACCGCTGAATCCAACAGCTGCAAATACAATACCCTGAATGAATGATGAAACGCCTGCACCGAGCTTTGTGATGAAGCTCTGACCTGAGAAGAATACACCGTCGGGACGGTAGCCTGTGTGGTATTCGTCATAGTCAACACAGTCAGCAATCATAATGGACTGAATAACTGTTGAAGCACCTACACCTGCACCTGCAACTGCGAAGAGTACAGCCATAATTGCAAGCCAATGAGGCTTGTAAAGGCCTGTGCCGTCGATAAGATAAACAACGAAGAGAAGTACAAAGGGAATAGCACCGATGATGCTTGTTACATTATAAACCTTTTTCTTTTCAAGTTTATAGCACATCTTGGGTACGATAGCCATAGCACCAAACTGACCGAGGAACATAGGACCGCCAAGGATTGCCATATAAAGCATATAATCCTGACCGTCGCCGCCGTTGTCACCGTAGTAGTATGAGAGAAGTGTCATAGCAACAAGACCGAGAATTTGCATAGGAGCCTTGATAACGCCTGAGATGAGAATTCTTCTGAAAGGCTTGCAAGCCCACATAATCTTAACATTGTCGATAAAGCCTTTAGCGTCATCTGAAGGCTGCTTAACTCTTTCTTTGGTATAAGCTGCGCACTGGAATGCAAGAGTGCCGAGAACAGTGAGCACAACAGTTACAACTATAAAGCCGTACTGAAGACCCTTAGCCTGACTCATACCGCTGTCTGTAAACATCTGACCTACAGTCTGAGAAATGGGGATAATTGCAACCATAATGATAGCTGAGCCGACACCACCGATAATACGAGCAAGACCAAGAAGCTTAGAACGGTCTTTGTCGTTTTCTGTCATAAGAGCAGTAATACCCCAAATGGGAATGTCGCCTGCAGTGTAGGTCATACCCCAGAGTATGTAAGAAATGCCTGCCCAACCGATGATAATAGCATTGGTTGTTGCTGAGTTAGCACTTGAATATTGACCGTTGATAAATGTAAGGATAGTGGTTATCATAACAACGCCGGGAACAAAGAAAAGATAAGGACGGCATTTGCCCCACTTTGTTCTTGTTCTGTCAACGATTGTGCCCATCATCGGGTCGTTGATAGCATCCCATACACGGGCAACGCCCATAATAACGCTGATAGCCATAGCCGGAAGAAAGATAACGCTTTGGAAATAGAACGCCATACCGGTACCGATGATGTTATAGATCATATTCTGACCCATCAGACCCATAAGGTACATGTTACGTTCTTTCTTTGTGTAAGTGTTCATAACAAGTCTCCTTTTTATTGCAGGGCTTGTTTTTTTGGTACCCTGCCGTATAAAGACATTATACCATAATTTTGCCAAAGTTAGCATTAGAAAAAAACGGAAGATATTTGGGCATTTTGACGAAAGTTAACAGACAAAAAAGAGACGCAGAAGTTACCGCGTCTCTTGAAAATGTTATTTTGTCATTCTGTAAAGCTCTATGATGATTGTCCAGAGTCTTGTGCTCTTGAGCATAAAGATGATTTCTTTTGCCAAGTTAGCGAAGCTTGTTTCTTTTTCATAGTTGAGATTTTCACTGCCGTCATCAATAATAAGTGCCTGAGTCAGACAAAGTCCGCCCTTACCGAATGCTTCAGTTCTGACATAGCTGAAGTTTTCTGCGCCCTCAATTGTGTCAAGGTCGAGGGTGATTTCGTCGGTACCGACAGCAGTTTTATAAATAACCTTGCCGTCAGCGATAAACTGAACTGTTTGTGCATTGTCGGCTGTAACTGTAATCTTATGTCCGTCAACTTCAACCTTTGTGAAAACAGGGTATGGGATACCGCTGTTTCTTACATCAAATGCTTTTTCGGGTCCAATGATGTCATTACTGTGCTTGATTGAACGGGTGACAAGGAATGATGCACCGGTCTGCATTGTCTCTTTTATATTTTCGGCAGTGTTTTCTTCCATCATAAAAATGCTGAATGAACTGTCGATGTTGTCGAGGGTGTGAGCATCGGTGTTGCTGAAGCCGATAACATTTTTTCCGTAAGGCAGAGTATACATAAGAAGATTATCCCAAAGTATTCTGTCATAAGGAGTAACACTGTTCTTTTCGTTAAAGACTTCCATACCAATGCAGGAATCATATTCAAGAAGAATATCACCGAAAAGCTTTATGTTTTCTTCGTCATATACGGTGTTGATATCTTTATTGCTTTCAAGCCAGTCACCGGGATGGTTGATAATTGAAAGTCCGCCGTTTTTCTGAGTGAAAGATACAGCCTGCTCAAAACCGTTTTCACTGCCGCCAAAGCCGTTACCTTTACCTTCAGGTAAGAAAAATGCATTTACGTGACATTTGGTAAGTGTAAGATTGTTAAGCTCATTACCGCCTGTAACGCAGGTCATCTTTGTGCCTCTTACAGTTCCGTCATAAAGAGGATATGTGCCGGTTGTGATGCCCTCAAATTCTTCGTCGGTAAGGTGTGCAACTTTATTGCCGGCAAGCTTCTGATATGTATAAAGTAAGAGTGTCGGTTGTTTTCTGTTCCATTCAACACCCGTGATGCCATGGTCTGTGTTGGCTAAAAAGTCATAATCCTGGTTGTAGTATTCCTTAATCATAGTAGCAAGGTCTACGTCAGCATCACTGTAAGTTGAGTGCGAGTGCAGTGTGCCTTTATATGCTCCCCAGGCATTTTCACCTGACCATATAACTTCGCTATAGGGTGAAACTATGGTGTAGTCATTTTGCGCATTAGCAATAATAGCGGTGAGACTGAAAACGAGAACGAGGCTCAGTATCAGTGATGTAAGTTTTTTCATAATATTTCCTCCTTTTGGTTATATATATATTTAAGCAAAATAGTGGGTGGTTTGTCAATAAAAAAGTATAAAAATTGATGCGTATTAAATTTATATTTTATCAAGAGGGGGACAGGTGGCTCCGTGACATTGCCGAAGGCACTGTCCGATGATGCCCCGTGGGGCATCATCGCGCCGTATACGGCGACGGAGCCACCGCAGCTTAATTTTCAGTGTAGTTCAATTTTTATATTGCAAAAACTAAAAAATTCTGCTAAACTTATAAAGTTATGAAAAAAGCAGGTGAAATTATGATAAACGTAACAGTTCAGACTGAAAAGCTTGTAAATGAACTTATAGAAAAAGCAGGCCTCAAAAAAGGTGACTTGCTTGTAGTAGGTTGCTCATCGAGTGAAATTGTGGGTGATGAAATAGGTCACGGATCATCGCTTGAAGCCGCCGAAGCAGTTTTTGAAGGTTTGTATCCTACACTTAAAGAAAAGGGAATATATGTTGCAGCTCAGTGTTGTGAACACCTTAACAGAGCTATTATCATAGAAAGAGCCTATGCTGAAAAACACTGCCTTGAAATTGTCAATGTTGTACCTCAGCCTAAAGCGGGAGGCAGCTTTGCAACAACCTGCTATGCTGAATTTGACTCTGCCGTTGCAGTTGAATTTATAAAAGCTGATGCAGGTATGGATATTGGTTCAACTTTAATCGGTATGCATCTTAAGCACGTTGCTGTTCCCGTAAGATTAAGTGACAATAAAATCGGCAGTGCCTATGTTACATTTGCAAGAACCAGAGCAAAGTGTATCGGTGGTATAAGAGCCAAATATGACGATAATCTTATGTAAGACTTGAAATGACGTATCTTTTTTGATATACTTAAATAACTACCATTAAGAGGGTGAAATTATGCCTATTAAAATAGATGACAGGTTACCTGCAAGAGAAATGCTCGAGCAGGAAAATATATTTGTTATGACTGAATCGAGAGCTAAAAGTCAGGATATCCGTCCGCTTAAGATTCTCATTCTCAATCTTATGCCTACCAAAATTGTAACAGAAACTCAGCTTCTTCGCCTTATGAGTAATACTCCGCTTCAGGTTGATGTTGAGTTTTTACAGATGGCAACCCATCAGTCTAAAAATACTTCTCAGAGCCACCTTAATAAGTTTTACTATACCTTTGATATGATAAAGCACCGCAAATATGACGGTATGATTATAACCGGTGCGCCCGTTGAGCTTATGGAGTTTGAAGAAGTTGACTATTGGCCCGAACTTTGCGAAATTTTTGAGTGGACAAAGACCAATGTGTATTCAACTTTTCATATTTGTTGGGGTGCTCAGGCAGGTCTTTATTATCACCACGGCATTCAGAAATATGCTCTTCCGGAGAAAATGTTTGGTGTGTTTGCTCACCGCCCTCTTGACTTGTACCACCCACTGATGCGCGGTTTTGACGAGACTTATTTTGTGCCTCATTCGAGACATACAGATGTGAAGTTTGACGATGTTGCTCTTTGCAAAGATTTACAGATACTTTCTTACTCAGAGCAGGCGGGCATACACCTTGTTTCTGATCTTGAGTGCCGTAATTTCTATGCTACAGGTCACAGTGAATATGATGCGGACACTCTCGCTAAGGAATATTTCCGTGATAGAGAAAAAGGCCTTGATATAAAAGTTCCTTATAACTACTTTCCTGATGACGACCCGACAAAAAAACCTATCATCACTTGGCGCAATGTCGGCACCTTGATGTTCACCAACTGGCTGAACTACTTCGTTTATCAGAGAACACCTTATGATATTAATGATATTTAAATAAACCACCAACCACGCCCGATAGGACGTGGTTTGGATATTAACCCTCTATAAGGGTAAACAATACCAGCAGTGCCTGAAGGCACATCTAAGCGACACCAACTGCAGGTGTTGCTTTTATTTTTCTATGATGTGAGAGAAAGGATTTTCATATTCCTTAAATGTTATTTGATCTGAAATCATATCTTCATTCTCTTGTTTTCTGATGTATTTTTGTATTATTGCTTTATTCAAGCCGACTGTACTTACATAATATCCTTTTGCCCAAAATGTTCTTTTGCCATACTCATATTTTAAGTTTGCATGTCTTTCAAAAATCATCAGTGTACTTTTACCTTTTAAGTAACCCTTAAATTCTGATACACATAAACTTGGCGGTATAGAAAGCAACATATGTATGTGATCTGGCATTGCATGTGCTTCTATTATCCCTACATGCTTGCAGTCACACAACCTCCTTAATATCTCTCCTCTGTCTTTTCTTAGCTTCACATACACTACTTTTCTTCTATACTTCGGGATTATTATTATGTGATATTGACACTTCCACCTTGTGTGTGATAAACTACTCTCGTCCATGGATTCGACCTCCTTTGGGTTTTGTTGGTGTCGCTACCACATTACACCATAGGAGGTCTTTTTTTATTAAAATGAACGCTTCCGCTTTTTCGTTCCCACACGTAAAACTTGTGGTTGTTATAGATACCATTAATCCCCCTATAGCATTGTCTGAACAAGTCCAGTAAAAACGGACAATAGACAAAAGCCCCCTATTGTAGGATAATACTACAGTAGGGGGTAAAGTTATGTCAAGAAAGTATCAACATGTGCAGCTGATGCTGCCACAAATTAAAGAAATGCTTGAACAAGGAATGACGCAAAAAGAAGTAGAAAAAGCATTAGGATTAACCGGATATCGACCAATTCATGAATTACTCAAAAGAGAACGAAAGAAAGAATTACAAGGAATACCAAAACAACGAGGAAGAAAACCAGCAAAAACACTACAGGAATATAAGTATGAAAACAAGCGATTAAGAATGGAAAATGATTTGTTGCGGGATTTTCTCTCGCTCATAGAAAGGAAGTGAGAACAAGTGTAAAATATATGGTTATCTATCGTCATAAGGATAAATATTCAATAAGTGAAATGTGTCGATTCTTTAATGTATCAAGAAGCGGTTACTATGACTATGTCAAAAGAATGGATATTCCAGCAAGGGATTTACCATTGGCAAAAAAGATAAGAGAATGTCAGACTAAGTGTGGTAAAACATACGGTTATCGCAGAGTACATATATGGCTTGAAAAGAATGGAATCTATCACAATCCAAAGACAATACTAAGGGTTATGCAGAAATACAACCTGTTATCAGAAATCAGAAGAAAGAAATATCGCAATTATGGAGATTATCTTCATCGTTATCCGAACCTGTTGAACAGAGATTTCAAAGCAGAAAAACCAAATCAAAAGTGGGTAACAGATATATCATACATAAAAACAGGACAAGGAACACTTTATCTTTCGATAATCAGAGATTTGTATGATAATAGTATTGTTGCATATAAAACAGGAACAGAGCAAAACATAAATCTTGTTTTGAGTACAATCAGATCTGCCAAGAAAAAAGAGAAGGTCACTGCAGAGTTACAGCTCCACAGTGACCAAGGGTTTCAATATACATCCCAAGCATATTTTAACCTCACTAAATCATACGGCATAACGCCCTCAATGTCAAGACGTGGCAACCCTTATGATAATGCTATGGCTGAAAACTTTTTCTCAATTCTCAAAACAGAATGCATTTACAGAACCAAATTAAAAACTTATGATGATGCACGAAAACTAATAAGCGAATACATACACTTTTACAACAATGAACGAATCCAATTAAAAACAAAACTGACTCCGCTTGAAAAACGAAGTCAGCATGTTGCTTAAAATTTAATATTGCCTACCATAGAGGGGCTTTTTGTACTGTCCGCACAAATTGGGGCAGTTCAGTCTGCCATAGGGGGATGTTTCTTTTAAGTTTAATTAATACAAACTTCTGTATTTAATCAGAATGAAATAAAGTTCTGGTTTGCATCAACGTTCATAAAGCGAGGATACTTGTCAGTTGTATTAACTGTAGGCTGTTCATCCTGTGTGATAAGCCAGATAGCAAATTCTGTATGCTCGCTGTTATCCTTACAACCAACGTGACCTGCATTCTTAACAAACCATGTTTTGTCAGTATAGAGACACTTTGAAGCATCTATAACCTTATCGGGTGAAATGTACTCAGCAGCAACACCTGCAATCTGAGCATCTGTAAGTGTTTCGCCATAGTTAGCAACAACTGCGCCGCCTGATGTACGGTCTGTTTCAAGAACGCCGTCACCGTGAGCCTTGAAGCCTGAGTAGATGGGAAGCTGTCTTGAGTTGTAGTGTGAAACATAACCGAACTTAACGCCAGCTGCTTCTAACTTAGCCATTGTTTTTTCTGTGCTGTTTACAAATTTCTGAATCTCATCGATTTCAGCAAGAGCTGTTGTATATTCATCTTCTACACCTGCGAAGAAGAAGTCACGAGCAGCATCAAATTCGTCGTCGGGAATAAGAGCCCAAAGACCGTATGCTGTTGCAAGACATTCACGAAGGAAATCGCCGTAGATTTCACCCTCGTATTCTACAAGAACTTCGTTAACGAACTTAACAACACCCTTAAGAATGCCTAAACCATTGAGGATTTTTACAAGAAGGTTAACGCCGAAGTTACCCTTTGTCTTTTCAATAAGGAAATCAGCAATACCCTTGCTGTCGATAACAAGATCGCCTGAGAAAGCTGAACCAACGATGTGACCGCCGTTGTGAGCGCCTGAGAAGAAGAATACTGAATCGAGGATATCAGTAGCATCATCATAATAGTAGAGATATGCTGTTGTGATCATACCACCCATGCTGCAAGCTGCGATATCAAGCTTATCAGCACCTGTTTCAGCTATAACGTTATCAAGATAGCTCTTAAGATCAGCAGCAAGCTCTTTGGGGCTTAATCTCCAGTCAAAAGTATAGAGGTATGTATTCTTACCGCCGTAGTTTCTTGCGATTGAACGATAGAGACCAACAGCTGTGTCAGCCCATACATCGTCGTTTTCTAATTCTTCTGCATAGTTATTAGCTGACTTGGGATACTTGGGAATAGTTACGTTTGGGTTAGCAGGGTTGCCTTCCTTGTCAAGCTTAACGTTCTTAAAAATGTCGCAACCTAATGATGTGATTGTGTCTACAACGGCATCCTTATTCTTTGTAACATAGTTCATACCAAAATTAAGAATGATGTTTGTGATGTCGAAAGCTTCAATGTTTATAGCTTTCTTGCCTGTTTCCGTATCAATAAGACCTGCAAAGTCGATACCTCTTACAACAACGATAGGATCGCCGTCATGAGCTTCCATAATCTTGTTGTTTTCTGCTGCAAATGCCATAGGCATAGCTGCTACAACCATTAAGATTGCAAGAATAATTGATAAGGATTTCTTTAAAATTTTACTCATTTGTTTTTTCTCCTTTC
>JAZRDY010000195.1:0-10490 GCA_045660525.1 Acutalibacteraceae bacterium
TGATTTTCTCATCCGCATATTTAATCTTTATGTCAAAGATTTCGTCAGAGGCAATTATATCAGCATCCGTCAGTTTGACAACTGGGTGAGAATGTACTTAGGAGAAAAAGCTGAGCAGTGTGGACTTATGGGGCACTGTACTCATCAGTTTGTAGTTGAGGGTAACGGTAATATTTATCCTTGTGACTTTTATTGCACAGACGAGTGGTGTCTTGGCAATATAGACGACCTGACCCTTGAAGAAATGGCAAAGGGCAAGACGGCTTTCGAGTTTATCAAAGAGAGCATTGCAGTGCCTGACAAGTGTAAACAGTGCAAGTTTTATCCCTTATGTCGTGCAGGGGGATGTAAGAGAAACAAGGCAAGTGCTGATTATTGTGAGAGTTATAAGACTTTCTTTGGTGCGTGTCTGCCGCTATTCAGAGTGTTCAGGAAATAACATCGCGTTTTTGATTACTTTTTCCGCGACAGGAAAAAGTAATGCCTGCCCGGCGAGGGCAATATAAAAAAGATAAAGTAGCAGATTTGATGTCTGCTACTTTTTTATTTCTATAAATTGGAATTGGTCAAAGTGGTTGGCGCAGATATTCCACAATATTTCCATTCGTATCATAGAAACAAATGCTTCCTGCGTTAAGTGGCAGGACAATGGCGAAAGGCTTGCCACTATCAATATCAATCACCCGAATATTGTTGCCATCATCTATTTCAAGTTGAACAACATTTTGGGTATTCATTGAGATAAAGGCTCTTTCGTTATATCCCTCAACAACAAACTCTGCTATGTAATCTTCAACCTGAACTATATCTCCACCACCACGGAAGAAATAGCCAAAAGATAAGCCTGGCCGATTTACATATACAGAAAAAGTGCGGTCTGTCTTGTCTTGCGGATAAGAAATAAAAGCAGCCATTGTATCAGAAATGCTTCCATCAACAATCCAATCATCCAAAATCATTTGAGATTGTCGAATGTCGGCTTCTAAACTATTTGCCGCTTTGCCAATGTCATCGTTGGCATACAGAATACAAAAAAACAAAGCACAAGCCAAAACAGCAGCCAAAAGCATTTTAGGTAATGCCTTTTTCATACAATCACACTCCTTTGTCAAATTCTTATTTATCGGACTCATTATACCACAAACAAACAGTAATATCAACACCTACTCGGCGGGATAAAATTAAAAGAGACGCGAGTTTCACCCGCGTCCCATTAAAACTTTTTTATTTTCATCGCTCGCCGCGTGGCATTACTTTTTCCTATCGCGGAAAAAGTAATCAAAAACGCGAAGATGTTTTTTAATCACTTTCACTCTTAAACACATCGGCAACCTCGCTGATGGTCATATAAGCGTGAGGATCAATGGTATGCACAAGCTGACGCATTTTTGAAATCTGAAAACGGTTGACCACGAAATAAATCACAGTCTTATCTTTGCCGGTGTAACCACCCTTTGCGGCAATTTTGGTTGTACCCGTCTCAAAGGCAAGCATAAGAGCATTGCTGACGTCTTCTGCCTTGCTTGTGATAATCATAACACCCTTTGATCGATCAAGACCCTCAACAATGAAGTCCACAGTTTTAACGCCGGCTGCATAGGTGATAATGGAATAAAGGGGGAGTATCCAGCTGTTTAAGACGATGCCGCAGATAATATAAAGAATAATGTTATATATCATTACAAATGTGCCCACAGTAATGCCGAGCTTCTTTGAAAAGATAACAGCCATAACTTCTATGCCGTCAATAGCACCGCCATAACGAATGGTAAGACCGCTGCCTACACCGGAAATAAGACCGCCGAAAATGGCGCATAAAAGCAGGTCGTCTTCAGCAAGGGGTGAAGCCATACTAACATCTATGGGCAGTACATCCGTTATCAGCCACGCGCCGAGTGAATAGATTGCAACAGCAAATATGGAGTATATGGTGAAAGCTAATCCCTGTCGTTTAAGACCATATAAAAACAGTGGCACGTTGAGAATAAGCAGGAAAATTGAAAGAGTCATATATTCGGGAGTAAGTTGACCTAAAAGCATTGATGTGCCCGAGATACCGCTGTCATAAAGGTTGACAGGTGAGAGGAAAACTGTTACACCGAAAGCATTGATAAAGCCTGCAAGCATAAGCATTGGGAAGTTGATAAATTTTAAGGACTTGAGCTCTTTGAGGAGCTTTTCTTTTGTCATTTGTCACACTCCTTTTATAGTTTGAGCACCCGTTAAATATAGCGAGTGCTCTTGAAGTTATTTCAGAATAATAGTCGCATTATAGTCGTCGATGTCGTAATTTCCGGCTGTGTTTTTGAGTATGTCGTAAAGGTCAGCTTTTTTGCCGTCCCAACCTTTGATGTCGATTTTTTTGAGTATGAGTCTGATTCTTTTCAGCAGAGCAATAAAGACATCGCCCTTGGCAGTGCCTTCTGTGAAAGTCTGATTGCCCTCAAACGCACCTCTGACAAGCTCTGCAAGATAGTCGAGTACGCACATTTTTCTGATGCTCTTATCACATTTTATCAAAAGAAGCTTTGCAAGAGTACCAACCTTAACCGAGCAGATGAATTTGCCTGCAATGCCGAGAACTTTTTTAGTGACACCCTTATCTTCAAGGTGGAATTTATTCATCATTCTGATGGTGTCGTCGCGCATATCTGTAAGAACATTGACAATCATTCTGTCAAACATATCGCTAAGGTACTGTTTGCAGGTTCTGCCCTCGGTATCCCACTCGAAATCGGGAGTGGGTATGCTTTTAATCTCCACAGTCTTTTCGTCTTTAATGGTGATGTGGCGTATAACGGCAGGGTCAGCGATAATTGAACCTGTTGTAATATCATAAAGTTTGTTGCCTTTTTCTGTTGTAATGACGTTGATGCTCTGATTGTGCATATGTCCCGTAAAAATCATATGCACACCCTCATCTGCAAGGAAAGTGGCGAACTCATAGGCATCTCTTATAAGCATAGGAGAAATGAGAGAGAATAAAGGCTGACCGGGAAGAATGGGATAATGACACATAGCGAACATCATCTGTCCGTCTTCGCGAGCCTTTTTTGTCTGCTCTTTAATCCATTCAATCTGCTCAGGGTAGAAGTGGTACTTGCCTTTTTCTTTAAGGTCACAGTTAAGAGCTAAAAGTCGCACACCCTCTGAAATCTGCGCAACATAGCTGAGATGCTCTTTATCGATAGCGATAGCATCACCAAAACCGAAGTCAGCATAAAGAGAGGGGAGTTCGTCTCTTTCGGTGTGTTCGGGAGAGTACCTGCCATTTTTGCCGAAAGCAAAAGTATCCCCCGTATTCCACTTGAAATCGTGGTCAGCTGTGACAACATAAATCTTTTTGCCGTGCTCTTTAAGTGAGTTTAAAAGCTTGAGAAAACCTTCGTGGCTCTTTTTCTCACCGTTGAAAATAAGGTCGCCGGCAATGAGAATAATATCAGCTTCATCTGCCTTTTTTAGAAATTCAAAGACACTGTTGTTGATGCTTTCAGTTTCTGCAAAGCACTTTTGCTCATAGTGCATAAAATCTTCATATTCCTCGCCGCTGCAACCAAGCTCGCTTGCAAAAAAGTGGGGGTCTGCCATAAGATAAAATTTTGTTTCTTTCATAATTTTTTCCTCTTATACTTGTATTTTTATAATACTTGTGCTATGTTTATATTATCAAAATCTGCGCTATAAAGCAAGGATTTGAAAGTAAATTCTTTTTGAAAGGGTAAGAACATTATGAAGATTACATTTATGGGCGCAGGCAGTACCATTTTTGCAAGAAACGTTATCGGTGACTGTATGTGCACACCGGCTCTCAGAGAAAGCGAATTCGCACTTTACGATATCGACGAGCAAAGACTCAAGGAATCCGAAATCATCCTATCTGCTATCAACAGAAACATCAATGAGGGCAGAGCGAAGATTACTACATATCTCGGTGAGCAGCAGAGAAAAGACGCTCTCAGAGGCGCATCATTCGTTGTCAATGCTATTCAGGTTGGCGGATATGAGCCTTGTACTGTTACCGACTTTGAAATACCCAAAAAATACGGTCTTCGTCAGACTATTGCCGACACTATGGGCATCGGCGGTATTATGCGTGCACTTCGCACTATACCCGTAATGAAAGCTTTTGCTGATGATATGGAAGAGGTTTGCCCCGATGCGTGGTTCCTCAACTACACAAACCCAATGGCTATGCTTACAGGCTATATGCTTCGCTATACCAAAATCAAAACTGTGGGTCTTTGCCACAGTGTTCAGGGTTGCTCAAAGGGTCTGCTTGAAAAGCTTGGTATGGAAGACAAGGTTGAAGGCAGAACAGACAAAATCGCAGGCATCAACCATATGGCTTGGCTTCTCGATGTAAGAGATAAAGACGGTAACGACCTTTACCCCGAAATCAAAAAGAGAGCTAAAGAAAAGAATGCTAACGAAAAGCACGGCGATATGGTACGCTTTGACTATATTGATAAGCTTGGTTACTATTGCACAGAAAGCTCAGAGCATAATGCAGAATACAACGGCTTTTATATCAAGTCGAGATACCCCGAAATGATTGAGGAATTCAACATTCCTCTTGATGAATACCCCAGAAGATGTGTAAATCAGATTGCAGGCTGGGAAGAAGAAAGAGACAGAATTCTCGCTGACGGCAAGATCACTCATGAGCGCTCAGAAGAATATGCTTCATACATTATGGAAGCTATCGTTACCAACAAGCCCTATAAAATCGGCGGTAACGTGCTCAACAACGGTCTTATCGACAACCTGCCCAAGGAGGCTTGTGTTGAAGTGCCTTGTCTTGTTGACGGCAGCGGTATCACACCTTGCCATATGGGTGCGCTTCCCTTACAGCTTGCAGCTATGAATGCAAGCAACATCTATCCTCAGCTTCTGACAATCGAGGCTGCTGCAACTCTCGAAAAGAAGTATATCTATAATGCAGCTATGATGGATCCTCTCACAGGCACAGAGCTCAACATCAAAGATATTTATGCTATGGTTGACGAAATGCTCGAGGCGCACAAAGATTGGCTGCCCGAATATCATTAAAATACAGATTAACGATAAAATTAAGGCGAGCAGGTTACTTCCTGCCCGCTTTTTTAGTTTGTTTTACACGCGATTGAGTTTGTGCAAGGGCATACGGCGATATATGCATATCGGACACTTACAGTCCGTATTCAAAATAATTTTTATTTATTAATTTGTTGACATTTTTTGATGGTTTTTTTATAATTATATACTGAACTCAAGTGAAAAACGATTAAATGCACTTGTATGTTAAAGATACAGCCAAGCGGAGGAGTTTAATATGTGGTTATTTTTTACAATCCTGACAACTTTATTATGGGGTGTGGCGGAGCTCTTTTATAAAAGAGGTTCACACGAAGACAGAAAGTACGATCATTTAAGAGTTTGCGTTTTAGTCGGTGCAGTTATGGGTATTCATGCCGTAATTACATTGCTGACATCCGATATATCTTATGATCCAAAAAACCTTATTGCATACTTGCCGGTTTCACTTTGCTACATACTGTCAATGGCTTGTTCATTCTTCGGCATCAGATTTATCGAAGAATCATTGTCTGACCCTATTGAAAACACCGCCGGTGCAATGTGTTCTCTTTTATGTGTAATCTTCCTTGGCGAAAGCATTTCACCTGCTGTATGGTTTGCAATTGCTCTGACCGTTGTTGGTGTTGTTGGTTTAAGTATAAACGAACGCAGTGCTGAAGTTAACAGAAAACAAAAATTAGGCAAGAAACTTGCTTTCTTTGCTTTTGCAATGCCTTTCTGCTATGCAATAATTGATGCATTAGGCAGCTTCCTCGACATCTTCTTCCTTGATATGGAAACAAGCCCCCTTATCAGTGTGAACGAAGAAAATATCGAGCTTGTGGCAAACGTGTCATATGAACTTACATTTGCTATCTGCGGTCTCATCCTCTTCATATTTATGAAGATCAAGGGCGTTAAGTTTGAGCTTCCCAAGCAGGGTGACAAGATTGCAGCTGCTGTTTGCGAAACAGCAGGTCAGCTGACTTACGTTTATGCTATGAGCGGTAACGGCGCAATTGCGGCACCCATCCTTTCATGCGTATGCGTTGTATCACTTTTACTTTCAAGAATATTCCTTAAGGAAAGACTCACAAAGAAGCAGTACTTCTTTATCACCATCATTATTATCAGTGTGCTGATGCTCGGTGTTTTAGAGGGCGAATAATTATTGAACTTTAAATTTAATAAAGCAAAAGCGGCAGACCAAAAATCTGCTGCTTTTTTGTTGCTCTTTTTGTACGCGATTGAGTTTGTGCGAGAGGTGGGGGGGGCTCCATCAAATCGCCCTGAGGGCGATTTGCGTGGATGCTTTCAGCATCCGCGAGGCGAACTGCGTTCGCCTATGGAGCCGCCGCACCCCGCCTATATAGCAAAGCTAAACCCCGACAGGAACAGTCGGGGCGTTGTGTTTTACATTACCGTTATTTCAACGATGTTGCTGAACTGCTTAACTGAATTCTCACCATAATTGAACACCACACAGTAGTATGTTGTGCCGCTTGTAAGCTTTTTGATTGTTTTTTTGTTTTCTGAACTAGGTATATACTTTCCATGACCTGCTCCAACATCTTCTTTTGACGTTGAAGCATATATAATCTCGTATCCTGCATCTTCACCGCACGAATCCCAAACAAGCTCTATCTGACCTTTTTTAGTTGAAGTTGCATGCAGATTTTCGGGTGCAATGGGTGGGGTAATTAAGTTTGTTGTTGTTTTTTTAGCAAAGGCCACATCGCCGTTTTTGCTCTTATTATAAGCTTCAACAGCAAATTTATAGTCTTTTCCGTGCTCGAGATTTTTAACAGTGTAGGTTGTTTTATTCTTTATAGATGCAAGCTTAACATACTTTTTGTTCGCCTCGTCATACTGATAAATTCTATATCCCGTTGCATTTTCAGGAGCCTCCCAAGTCAGGGTTACTTCATTTTTCTTTATTTCGGTTACTTTAAGCCTCTGTGCCGGATAGAGAAATAACTTTCTGATGTTTGCCTTCTGAATATAGCCACAGTATTTACAGGTCCTTGTTTTCAGACCCTCCTTGAGATAAGTTGCTTCTCTTGTAACTTTCCAACTGCCGTATTTATGAGCATTGGGGTCTTTTGCTAATGTTATCTTATAACTGTCGCCGCAATCACAAGTGCAGGTATAAGTGCCACCCTTTTTGCAGGTGGGGTTTCCGTTTCTTACAAAACTGTGACTATGCTTATAATAGAACTCTACATTAATATCTTTTGCTTCCATAAGCTCTCGTTCGTTTTTAGAGGTAAGCTCATTCCATAACTTTTCAGAGCCTTCGAAATATATGGTTTCAAGAAGAGGTAAATGCATATCGTAATCCGTTATACAGTCAAGGAAAATAGCCTCTGTTGCTATGGCCTTGATATATATACCTTTAAGATTTTGGCAACCGTAAAATCCATCAACTCCTATGTAATCTACGGGTTTATCGCTTTCAAACACTATCTTTTCAAGTTGGTTACAACTGTCAAAGGGGCCTTCTGATAAGTTTACGCCTGCAGGCAAAACTATCTTTTTAAATGCTGTGCGGCCAAATGCATATTGACCGATTTCTTCCAAAGAGTCCGGGAAGTTTACAGAACTGAGCTTTTCACAACCGGAAAATGCCCCTTCAAGTATAGTTCGAACATTGCCTTGAAAAACAACTTTTTCGAGGTTTTTGCAATTTTCAAAAGTATAATAATCTATACCTGTTATACCCTCAGGCAAGGCTATGCTTTTGAGACTGTCCATACTATAGAACGTGCCCTCACTTATTCTTTCCAATTCAGCAGGAAGTTGAATTTTTTCAATAGACGGGAAAAAGCTGAAAGCATAAGCTCCGATATATTTTATTGTCGTCGGCATAGATATTTTCTTAACTGACGGATATTGCTGATTATATATACTCTCTGCATAATCTTCACAAGCAGACCCATTTGTATTGATTCCCAAAACTTCTACGCCATCTATTTCATCAACTATTTTGATTTTTGTTGTTGTCTCTGCAAGAGCTTCATCATCAAAAAAGTCTTTTACAACATAGTGTTGACCGTAAGTTTTGTGATTGGTCAGCTCATAAACTACATTGTCAATTACAACCTTTTCTTCTGCGGCACTCGCACTCAGAGACAAAGCCATAAGCATCATAATTGCGGATAATAAAACAAATATTTTCTTCATAAAAATCTTCCTTTCATTGGAAATATTTTCTATAGCCTTAATATACTCCGTTTATGTGAAATCTGAATGATAAAATACAAAAAAATATATTTCTCAGAATTTTTTTCGTGGCGGGACAAAATAAAAAAGAACGCAGGCTTTTACCCGCGTTCCATAATATTAAAATCTAACTATCTTCACCCCGTGTGCCTTAACTGCCATAGTCAGTGTATCATCCACACTGATTTCTTCCTTAGTCCAAAGCTCAGTTGCAGTGCCACCCTCAAAGTCCTGCTCTTTAAGGTCGAGGCTGATTTCTCTTTCTTCGTCAGTGAGATTAAACATAGCTATAACCCTCTTGCCGTTTTTGTCAAGGCAGGTCCAGATAGCTTCGTTTCTGTTACGGCGAAGCTGTCTGTTATCGCTGGAATACTGATTGATTTCGATGATATCTCTGTTGGAGATTACCTCTAAATCCTCGGGTCTGTTTTCGCGAAGCTCACCGCCAAGAATAAGAGGTGAACGGAAAATCGCCCAAAGGCTGAGCATTGTTTTCTGTTCGTCAGGAGTGAAGTTAGTGTATCTGTCTCTGTCACCAAGGCAGGAGCAGTTTTTACTTATCTTGCCGAGAGGGAGCATATCGCAGTCGGGCCAACAGCCTTCCTTTACGTGTGGTGCCCATTTTTCACAGCGCTCAAACATAGCATAAAGCTTATCCCAATGATCCCAGAAGTCACCGGTCATACGCCACATATTTGCATTCTGCGACAGGTGGAATGCTTCATTTATAACTGCAGGTCCCGGGGAAAGGGAGAGTACCATAGCACGACCGCAGTTATCGATAGCCTTGCGTATAAGCTCAATTTCACCGCGAGCGCTGTATGGGTCGTGGGGCTTGAACTCAGTGTTAGCTATGTCGTCAACCTTAACGAAGTCCACACCCCAAGAAGCATAAAGCTCAAAAAGGCTGTCGTAGTATTCCTGAGCGCCCTCTTCCCAATGTCTGATACCGTACATATCAGTGTTCCAGGCACATACTGAAAAGCCTGATGCGATTTCGCGAGCAGTTTTGTCAGTACCCTTGATAGGTGTATTCTGATGAACCGCTTGGCGGGGGATGCCTCTCATAATATGTATGCCGAACTTGAGCCCCATATCGTGAATCTTATCAGCGATAGCCTTAAAGCCCACTCCGTTTGCAGTTGACGGGAAGCGATTAACTGCGGGGATAAGACGTGAATACTCGTCCATACAAAGCTCGGTGAAGTTGTTATAAAAGTTAGATGTAGCCTTAGGCTCATACCACTGAATATCACAGACAATATATTCCCAACCGTAATCTTTAAGGTTATCGCGAACATATTCGGCATTGCCGAGAAGCTGTTCTTCGTTGACAGCGGCGCCGTAGCAGTCCCAGCTGTTCCAACCCATAGGCGGACGGGGAGCAAAAGTATCTTTTTTAAGCATAATATTTTCTCCTGAGCGTTAAATTCTTGAGTTAATTCTAACAAGAAATAAAACACTTGTCAACAAAAAACTCTCTTTTTGTACCTTGCCGAAAAGGTACACATGATAAGATTAGGGCAGGGTACTCTTGACTTAAAAGAAAAAATCAAGTATCATATCAAAAACAGTATGAGGTGACTTATGGAAATAAGAAAAACTACCCTTGATGATTTAGATGAGGTAATGACAATATACGAAAAAGCAAGACAGTTTATGCGTGCTCACGACAACCCCACTCAGTGGTCGGGCGGTTGGCCTGCAAGAGAGCAGATTGAAAAAGATATTGCTCAGGGTACAAGCTATGTCTGTACCGATAAGGAAAAAATTGCAGGTGTTATGTGCTTTTCTATTGGCAACGACCCCACCTATGCGGTAATAGAAAACGGCAAGTGGCTCAGTGATGACGCATATGCTGTGGTACACCGTATTGCTTCAAGCGGTGAAGTTAAGGGTACGGGCAGTTTTATGATGCAATGGGCATTTGAGAATTACGGCAATGTACGTGTTGACACACACGAGGATAATTATGTGATGCAGAATATGCTGAAAAAGCTAGGATATACATATTGCGGAATCATTCATCTTGAAAACGGTGACCCGAGGCTCGCGTATCAGAAAGTTGCTGAATAATGATGGAAATTTAATTGCAAAAAAGACTTGATTTTTACACCTCTCTCGTGTATAATAGCAAGGCAATTAAACATACGGAGAGTTGTCCGAGCTGGTCGAAGGAGCACGACTGGAAATCGTGTAAGTCGCGAAAACGG
>JAZRDY010000196.1:0-7782 GCA_045660525.1 Acutalibacteraceae bacterium
TGCAGTAATGGAAAAGTACAGAAATGTATTTTTCATTAACGGCCATCTTCACGGCGGTATTTTTGAGAAGATTGCCGAAACTCTCAACGAAGAAAAAGGCGTATATTCAATCAGTATCCCCGGTTACAGAAAGCTCAACAACTTCGGTATTCAGGACTGCGGTGTAGGCTATTACTGTGAGGTTTATGACGACAAGGTTATCTTCAAAGCAAGAAAGTTCATCTCTGGCGAATATCTTGAAGGCGACCTCACTAGACTTGAATATAAAATTAAATAATACAAAAGCAGCAACTTCGGTTGCTGCTTATATTTTAATTATTAGGATTATAGGGCGGTGTTGTCTGACCTGTCACTCCTGAGCCTGCTGTGGTATCAGGCTCGGTAACTGCATACCCCTTGCTTGTGCTTTGAGTTGAAGCAATAATGGTGGTGCGGATATTATCATCGGCATCTGCAATGTCTTTGTTTTCATATGGCACAGTTGTAGCTACGAGATTTACGCCCTCGGAGTTGCTCCACTGTGCTATTTCTTTACCTGTTGCGAAGTCGAACTTTTTAACTATATAATCGCTTACAGTAAAGAATTTATCACCGATATATGTGCCGCGGAAGCTTTCGATGTTGACATATGAGCCCTTACTGTGAAGCATCTTATGCATAATCTCAAGCTCACTTCCCTGCACCCTGATAAGATAATAACTGTATTCATCACTATAGTCATAACAATGAGTCGGCATACCTATAATTCCCTCATCAGCCTTGTAAATAAGCGTCTTGGGGTTATAGAGCACTGTTGTGGATACATTTTTAAGCACAATATTATCAAGCTCTTTGAGGTTAACGGGGTCGCTGATATCGAAAAGTGAAAGCTTAACAGCGTTGAAGTCTGCATTGTTTGCGTCACCGTCATAGCCGATACCAAGCAGAAGATTTTCGCCTATAGGATGGAGATATGCACTGTAACCGGGAAGCTTGAGTTCACCGAGGATAGTCGGATTTTTCGGGTCGCTCAGGTCAATTGCAAAGAGCGGGTCTGTATTGCGGAAGGTAACCACATAAGCCTTTTTGCCCATATATCGCACACTCTTTATCTGCTCGTTGTTAGCTATGTCTTCGAGCTTGCCGATTATATCAAGGCTTTCGTCGAGGACATAAAGTGAGCTTTCATTTTTCTGAGTGTTGTAGTTATAGTAGGTTGTGGCAACTCTGAGATTATTTTCATATTGATCTAAGCTGTACTGACTTCTCGAAGTACTGCCCTTGACCTCACCCGTTGCCTTATAGCTTATGTTAAGCCCGTCAAGGCTGAATGCATTGATGACAGTTTTATCGCGTACTTCTACCCTTGCAGATGTATAATCGTATTCATCAGCAACAATATAGAATGTATCTTGTGAGCAATAGTAGTTTTCGGTGCTGCCGAGCACAGCAACAGCACTGATTCTGCCGTCTTTGTCGGATATATCAAGGGCTGTGAGACAGATATAGCTCTCGCCCATATTTTCGGGCAGATAGATGCAATCACAGGTTATTTCATTATTGCCGACTTTTGGTATGCATACGTTTTCAATAGCTTCTTCACTCTCAGCGCGCACATAATATTGGCTGACCGTATAAAGAATGTTACCGATAAGACGAGAACTGCTGTATGAACCGTCCTGAGTTTCGCGTCTGATAAGTTTCGGGTCTGCTCTGTCGGTAATATCATAAGATACTATAACTGTGTTGGCTGATGTGGGATACACAGCATCTATCATCGCACCGCCTCTGTATGTGTAATAATCCGCTTTCTTAGCGCAGACAGCAACAAGAATATCATCCTTGAGATACATATCGCTGACCCATATGATATCTCCGTTTTCGTCATAGAGATAGCTGTTGTACACTGCCGTCATATTAAGGCTATCGATGATTTTCAGCTTTTTATTGCCGCTGCCGTCACTGCCGACAAAATAAATATATCTGCTGTCTGTTTTGATGATATCGCCCTCGTCAACACCCTGAGTCTGAGTGTTGGTTTCAGCGTGATCTATAGCGCTTCCTGACGCTGCATTGTCATAGGATTCATTTACAGCACCGTTTGATTCGGGTGCCGCCATCGTTACGTCTGCAACTCCTTTATAGCCATCCATATCAGCGCCGTAGCCAAAAAGGTAATTATATCTGTTATTGTTATCTTTATAGAGATTTTTGAATTTATCAACTATATCATCTCGGCTGTTTGCTCTAAGAAGTGCAGTTTCACCCTCGGGAACAACCTGATTATTAAGTGTAGGAGCAATAGCAGACTGAGTCACAGGTGTAGTTGAGTTTGCAATGTCCTGTATTTCTATGGACTGATCTTCGCGCCAATCCGTTGTTGCCACGATGGCGCAGACCATAACAACAATCATAGCCGCAGCCAATGAGGCTAGCTTTTTAAAGCTGATTGTTGACTGCTTTTCCGGGGAAATCTCTTTAAGCTTTGCTACAACATTTTTCTTGCTGAGACTGTCGGGCAACTTAATATTCTCATCAAATTCAGAGTGTAATATATCAAAGGTATCTTTATTATTCATAGTTATCACCTCTTGTTATTTTTGTAAAAACTTTCGCATCTTTTCGCCTGAGCGCAAAATTTTTGAGCGTACTGTCGCATGGTTAATATCAAGAATCGCACTGATTTCCTTGCTTGTGTAACCTTGGCAAAAATGAAGTATAACTATCTCTCTGTCTTCAGGCGAAAGTATAGCAAGTGCTTGCTTAAGACTGAGTTTTTCGCTTATACTGTCTTCTCCATCTGAAAGGTCGATAAGAGAAGAAAATTCCACATTGCCCTCAGATCTGATTTTTTCTCTCAGCGCATTGTTACAGCAGTTATGTAAAATTTTGAAAAGCCACGACTTGAAAGCCGAAGATTTTCTTAAACCGCCTATCTTCTGAAAGGCGATACATACACACTCACTGACGCAATCCTCCGCCAAAGAATAAGAACCGAGATAGTAATAGGCAAACCGAAACATATCCTTAGCATATATCTCGTAAAGTTCGCCGAAAGCTTCTGCACTGCCGTTTTTTGCAGAAGAAACAAGATTGTCAATAATTTTTGAGCTCATATTTATCACATCCGTTCAATAGATTAGATAAAAAACAATATCCGTTTGTTGCATAAACTTTTTAATTTTTAGGGAATACTAATAAAAAAACAGAAAGGCTGATATCAATGGACAAACCTAACAATAAAAAACAAACCCGCAAGAAGATAAAATCCGTAAAAGTCACAGGCAATAAGGCTATTAAATCCGACGTTCAGGGTTCATATACGGGCATACCTGCCGACCCTTATGAAAGACCCGTTCAGGATGCAGACGACTTATAACAGCAAAAGCCACTATTTTTACAGTGGCTTAATTTTTTTCTTTATTTTTCTGCGTAAATATCTGCTTGCCTTTATGACAAAACACAATACAAAAGGAACAACAAAACACAAACCAATACTAACAGGAGTTTCGGTCTTGAGTACAAATGTATCGTTACCGCCTAAAAGCTCAGCTACACCGAGGCAATAGGAAGAAATAACCTCTGTAACAGTAATTAAAAACTGCGGCATAATACCAAATCCGCAAAGTATAGCCGACACAAACGCGAGAATGATAATTATTGTTGTAACAGGAAGAAACAGCAGATTGGTTACAGGCGAAATGAGAGACACTCTGCCAAAAAGAACAGCGGTCACAGGCAAAGTATAAACCATAACACTTAAACTTATTGATATACTTAATAAAATCGCACTGCTGATATAAAAGGATAATCTGCCGCTCAGACCTAATCTGTCACATAAAATATAGCGGTACTTTTTAAAGAAAGGCACGGCGCTCGTAATTATCGCAAGGGTTGAGAGTACCGATAAAAGAAAGCTTGCACTCATAGCAGAGAACGGATTAACAGCTAAGATGCATATGCAGGCAAAACCAAGAGAATTAAGAGAGTCTGACCTTTTGTCAACAAGCTGACCTGCAAGAAGAACAAGTATCATCACTCCTGCCCTGACAACTGACGCACTGAATGATGCCAAAAACATAAAAAATAATATAAATACAGCAAGTATTGTGAAATGCATTCCTTTATGATTTTTCCGCAACTTGCTGATAAACAAATTCACGAACATAACAAGCACCGCAAGATGCATACCTGACACAGCCAGAAGGTGTGCCACTCCCGAATTTTTGAAGTTATCATACACTCTGTCGCTGATATATTCCTTACTGCCCGTCAGCAAAGATATAAGAAATCCAGCTGTATTATCGCTGAAATTTTCGCGAAAGCTTTCTGCTATAAATTCACGCAGTTTTTCTCCGTAATAGTTAACGGGTCTGTGTTTCGGAACAAGAACCGACATATCTTTAATACCATACGTTCCTATATAAACATTTTCGCTTTTAAAATAGTCAACTATACTTTCGTTTTCTCCGCCGACTTCATATAAACGACCTTTAAAAGAAAGCTTATTACCGATTTCAAAATTCGATAAATCCATTTCGTCATAAGTTGTGTTAAAAGACAGACGAATGTTACCGCGGTACTTTTCACCGTTAATGCTTATAACCTCGGCTTTGCAATAATATCTGCCATAGGTTTCATTAAAGATTGGCTTTTCCTGAACTTTGCATATTATCCGAGTGTCGGTATCAGCCAAAGCTGATAAAGTCTGATAGTCACTCTGTGCACAGTAAAACATAAAACAAGCTATAACAGCGGTAAAATATATCGTCGGCAAAGTCAGCTTATTACGGATTTCGGGTATAAAAGCAGTAACCATAAACAGCAAGTAAACAACTCCTCCGCCTATAAGAGAAAGCGATATGCTGTCTAAGGCACATAAAGCAACAAGACAAATCGCCATTGTAAAACCTACAACGGATAAAGGTCTTTTCATTTTATGCACCTCCTGAAAAATAATAGCCGCAAGTTTTCTTGCGACTATTATAACATATATGATTTTATAAGTGAAGATAAAAAATAAAAGAGACTACTTTTTCAAGCAATCTCTTTCAACTGGTCCGAGTGACAGGACTTGAACCTGCGGCCCCTTGACCCCCAGTCAAGTGCGATACCAAACTTCGCCACACCCGGATAAGTTACTTGCATATTATAGCGACTTGAGTCACAAAAGTCAAGCCTTTTTTTAGATTTTTTTAAGTTTTTTTCAATTAATTTCAGCATAAAAAATTTTTATGATTTTCCTCGGAAAATTTGCATAAATTCTTTTAATCTGCTATAATATTTTTATTAATTTTTAAGGTGATAAATTTATGAACGAAAACTCTTTTAAGTTTGGCTATTGCCATACCGGCACAACTGAGCTTGTTTTAAAAGCAAAAAAACTCGATGATATTAATCTTCCCGAAAAATTCGAGGCAACATATAACGACGGTGGTACCGCTGATGTGAAAGTCAAGTGGGATAAATTTGCAATGTTAAAAATTTCCGATACTGAATATGAAATCAAAGGTACTATTCAGTGCGATACATACCCTGACCCTTTCATTACCGAGCGCGCTGACCCCTATGTTTTAAATTATAACGGAAGGTATTACTTTACTGCCTCCTATCCCGCTTTCGGCTCTGTTGAAAAAGGTTACGACCGTATTATTCTCAGAGAATCCGACACATTGCTCGGACTTGCCTATGCAAAGGAAAAAACCATATGGAAGGCTCACAGCGAAGGCGTTATGGCAAGACATATCTGGGCACCTGAAATTCACTGCATTCTTGATAAATGGTATGTCTTTTTTGCAGCAGGTGAAAAAGATGCCATCTGGAATATCAGACCGTTTATGCTCGTCTGTGATGGTGACCCAATGAAAGATGAATGGAAAGAACTCGGCAAAGTACAGCCATCTGATGGTGATGATATATCATTCAACAGCTTTTCACTTGATATGACCTATTTTGAGCACAAAGGTAAGCACTATGTTATTTGGGCAGAAATCATCGGTGATTCATCATTGTTTATGGCTGAGATTGACCCGAGAGAGCCAAACAAGCTCATCAGCAAACCCATTCTTCTCACTAAACCCGAATATGATTGGGAAAAGGTTGTTTTCCGTGTAAATGAAGGTGCAAGCGTGCTCAAGCACGATGATAAGATTTTTGTATTTTTCTCCGCTTCAGGTACGGGCTCGGAGTATTGTATGGGTGTTATCTACGCCGACGAAAACAGCGATCTTATGGATAAAAACAGCTGGACTAAGGTAAGCTTCCCCGTATTGCAGACCTCAGACTTAGAGGATCAATCGGGACCCGGTCATAACAGCTTTACCATCGACGACAACGGCAACACTGTTATCGTGTACCACGCTCGCCCTGCATCACATCTTGAGGGCAAATGCGGCAGCATATGTGACGACTCACTCTACGACCCCTGTCGACACGCCCGCATCAAGAGGGTGTATTTTGCCAAGGACGGAGCGCCCATCATTAATATGAAAGACAGCGATTGGGTGAAACCTGAGCTTTCTGAAGTCAAATGCAAAGTTATAATTGACAGTTGATAATGTTATAATTTTGTGATAGAATTACTTTGGGTGATGAATATGAAACAGAAATTATTTAATACAAAAGACGTTATCAAAAGATGTGACACTTGCCTTCACGGTGAATTAGCTCAGGACAATGTAAGTATTTTTTGCAAAAAGAAGGGTTTGAAAGAGCCTGACGATTTCTGCAGAAAATATAAATACGACCCTCTTAAAAGAGTACCCTTAAAGCTCGTAATAGACACAGACTACTCTCCCGAGGATTTTATGCTTTGATTTATAGGTGGCGGAATTTTCTCCGTCACTTATTTTTTATGTAAGATTTTCCTTTAAAAAAGTACTATATAAGTGAGAGCAGAAAGGAAGTGGTATTTTGCAAGACAGTAAAATCATTGATTTGTTCTTTGAGCGCTCAGAGCAGGCAATAACTGAGCTGTCGATAAAATATGAAAAACTTTGCAGAAAAATTTCAATTAATATCCTCGGCAACGAGGAAGATGCACTTGAATGTATAAATGATTCTTATTTAGGGGTGTGGAATACTATTCCGCCTACTAAACCTGATAATCTTAAATATTATCTTTGCCGTATCGTCAGAAATAATGCTCTCAAAAGATTTCACAGCAATATTGCCCTTAAACGAAACAGCCATTATGATATTGCTTTGCAGGAGTTAGAAGAGTGTATCTGTAATACCTTCAGCATTGAAAAGGAGCTTTCCTCGACTGAAATTACAAGACTCATCGACAGTTTTCTTTCAATGCAAAAGCAAGAAAACAGAATAATTTTCACAAGGCGGTATTTCTTCGGTGACAGCGTTGCCGATATAGCACTGAGAATGGGAATGAGTGAAAATAATGTCTCTGTCAGGCTTACCCGAATGAGAAATAACCTCAGGAATCATTTAGAGAAAGAAGGTGTAGAAATATGAAAAAGGAGGATTTATCCGCCGCTATGAGTGATATAGACGTGAGATTCATAGAAGAAGCGGAAAACTATGATATGAGTAAAAGAAAAATTATAAAACGACCATTGAGCCGTGTAGCCGTGGCAGCAATAGTTATAGGTTGTCTTTTGTTTGGCGGTGTTGCATATGCAGACACTGCCCTGACTGATTGGAAGTCAGTTATCAGCTTTTTTGATGATAAAGGTAATGAGGTTCAGGTAACTGTAAGCGATGAAGCATTCTTTAAAGAACTCCCCGACGGTTTGCCCATACCGGGCGACGGAGAACCTATGATACCTATGACAAAAAATGAAGTCG
>JAZRDY010000197.1:0-21242 GCA_045660525.1 Acutalibacteraceae bacterium
TGGCTGAATTTCTTTTTTTCTTATAATAAAATGGTTTTGACTTGCTTTTATTTTTGTTTACATTTGCTTTGTTCTGCTTGAGATTCTGGTTGTTTTCACTCATTTAATTTCATTACACTCCTTTTCTGTGATTTTTATATATTATAATAACTGCAATTTATATTCAGTGTGTTTAAACGCTAATTACCCATAGTAATCCATTATTGTTTATAATACTATTTTTTGGATAGTATGTCAAGGAATATACAATTAAAAGTTACAACAAAAGAAATACCGCCTGAATTATTTTCAGACGGTATTTGATTTTATTCTTCTAATGTTTTTTCAAAAAGCTCACCTTTTGCATCTTTTGCATGAGCTGTCTTATCAGCGGTTTCATCATAGAGATATTTACCAAGGTCAATTCTGAGAATCTTTCGACCGCTCTGTCTTTTTGACTCTGGAATTGCTCTCATATAATTTTCGCCATAGAAATGCTTGAGATATTCGTCATAATAACTCGGTGCGGGGAGCTTAAGTCCTTCAAAATCAATATCAACAAGACTGTAGAACCACTTTTCAGGGAATGCACCCTTAACAAGGTTAACGCCTTCACCGTCTATAAGGAATACGTGATCTTCCTGATTTCTGTATCTCTTAAGCACAAGATTGAGAACTGTGTGATAGAAATTGAAAGGCACAAGACGGATAAACGGAAGAATAAGCTTTGACAGAGTGTAATATTCACCGGGAATAGCTGTATTCTGCCAACGGATATTGATAATTCTTCTGAGGTTCTGCACTGTGAACAGATGGAGCTTCTTACCGATTGTGGTATTAGCTGTCTTATCATAAACGAAGATATTGATAAACAAGCCGTTATCAACAAGCTTGAATCTGTCACTTGCAGCAGTGAAGAAGCCTGTGTCATTAAGGCGTATTCTGTCGTAGATAAGATGTGAAGCTGAACCTTTTTTGTAGGTCTGATATTTAAGTCTGTCTGAAAGCTCACCGGGACAAATCTTCTTAAACTTCTCATAATCTTCTCTGAAGAAGCCTATTTCAATTGTGTCATCCCAAGGAATATATCCTCCGTATTTCACAGCACCTAAAAGAGAGGCACCTGTAATAAAGTACTTGATACCGTTATTTTTGCAAATACGGTCAACATCCTTGATAATATCAAGCTGCAACTTACGAATCTTATCGAGCTTGCCTTGATAAAGCTCTTGTGAAATATTATTATCATCGCAAGCATCAAGTTTTGCATAAAGAGTTCTGTTAAGAGCTTCTTTCATGGGTGTTTCTTCAATCCAACCGATATCACGAAGTTTGAGATTGCCCATACGCTCATAGAAATGCTTGTTAGGCACAGCTTTAATATCTGATACAAACTGTATTCTGGGATTTCTCTCAATAAACTCTTCATAAAGAAGACTCTTAATATCGTGCAGTGTGAAGTTATAGTTAGATGCGTTATAAATATTACCCTTTCTGCCCTTCATACAAACACAGTGAACAGCTGTTACAGCCTGACGGATATAACAAGCACTGTAATGAATTACACTGTCACTCTTATTAAAGGTAATCGTGTTATTATTGATAAGCTCTGAAATCAGGCCGTCGATATTAAGCTTCGAAGTATCCTTAACATAAGGTCCGAAAATATTATCAAAACGGACAACGCTGAGCTGACTTTTGTTATAGGAGAATGACTTTCTGAGCACATCTTCAAGTTCCATAAGAATTCTGCCCTGATAGAAATTCTTTTCATGAAGTACAAGTGACTCAATTTCTCTTTCTGATACAGCAGCAAGTCCGCCGTCAAAGGGTTTAGCAAAATTAAATATCGGTATAAACAAAAATCTGCCGTTTGTATTTCTTGAAAGTGCAAGCCACTTGCGAAGATTTCTCTTTTTCGCTTTTATAAACTCTATATTACCGTATTCAGGCAACTGGAGGTTAGCAATGTAATAGAAAACTTTCTTTGTATTGGATTTACTTGCACCGTAGTAAGCATCAATATTTTCATAAACATTGAAAAGTGCGTTGGCATCAAATTCCTCGGCTATCTGATCGTAAAGTTCTCTGTTTCTGCAAGGACCCTCAAGAATAACATTTACGCATCCCTCTGTCATACCCTTTTTATTACGGTACATATAGTAACCTGCAAGATAAGCAGCGAGAGTATGTTCATCGCAGATGATATTTATTTCACTCTTATTCAGAGCTCCATGCTTGAGATTATTTGTTAAAATTTCTTTATCAATAAGAGAAAGTTCATCAAGGAAGTTCTCATCCATACCGTTGTCTTCGGTATCGTAAACAGGCTTTTCAAAAATTTCGCCCTCAAGATTGACATCGCGTATGGGATAATCTTCTGTATGCTCATAAAGATATTTACCAAGGTCAAGCCTGCTTAAGGCATGACCTGAATTACGTGAAGATAAAGGAAGTAATTCCATATATCTGTTTCCGTACCAATGGCGAAGATATTCGTCATAAGCCTTGGGAGCCTTGAATACCATATCCTCATAAGGCACATCAATAAGCTCTTCAAACCAAGCTTTCGGGAAAGGACCTTTTTCAAGATTCTGACCAACACCGTCAAGAAGATACTTGCTGTTCTTTTTAAAATCGAACATACGAAGTGCTCTTTCAAAGAAACGGTGATAGGTAAAGAAGGGTATTCGCTTCATAATGGGAAGCATTATCTTTGAAGCAGTATAGTGAATACCTCGTCTTGCCTTGCCGACCCAACGAATATTGATAAGTCGACGGAAGAATTGGATAGACTTGATGTGGAACTTCTGTAAAATTTCAGAGTTCGCAGTTTTATCGTAAACAAGAATATCAACAAAAATACCGTTTTCAATATCGCTGAATCTGTTTGAAAACTTAGTGCTGAAATAGGTATCTTTAAGACGTATCTTATCGAAAATATAGTGAGATGTAGGCTCGTCGGTGTATGACTGATATGAAAGGTGAGAAGCGAGAAGCTGAGGACAGATACGTCTGAACTTTTCAAAATCTTCACGAAGCATACCGATATCAATATCATCATCCCAAGGAATAAAGCCCTTATGTCTTATTGCGCCTAAAAGTGAACCGCCGACAAGGAAATAGTTAATGTCATTTTCACGACAGATTCTGTCAATTTCACGCATAATATCCATTTCAATGCGCTTAACTCTTTCAAGCTTGCCCTGATAAATATCAACATAAAAGTCGCCTTTGTATTCCTCGTTAAGTTTTACAAGTGCGGTTCTGTAAACAGCCTCTCGTATCGGTGTTTCAACAGTCCAGCCGAGAGCCTTGATTTTAAGATTTGCAAGACACTCATAGTTTTTTTCAATTGTCCAGCCTGAAAGAATATCATCTTCAAAAAGAACATCAGGATTGCGGTGAGCAAAGCTTTTATAAAGGTTGTCTTTAATGTCATGCATAGTAAAGCTATAATTAGCCGCATTATAAATATTGCCGTTTTTGCCGATAAGACCAACAAGGAAAACAGCTGTAACAGCCTGACGGATATAACAGCCTGTATAGTGTGTGAGACTGTCTGACTTCTTAAAAGTAATCTTGTTATTGTATGCAAGATCATCAATAATTCCGTCAATACCGAGCTTTGTGGTATCTGTAACCATAGGTCCGAAAATATTATCAAATCTGACAACATTCATTGAAATTGCTTTTTCCTTAAAAGATTTGCGGCAGATTTCTTCCATCTCCATAAGTACTCTGCCGATCTCGAATGCTTCGTCGTGCTGAGCAACAGCTTCAAGCTCTCTTTCCGATACGCAAACAAGACCATTTTCAAAGGGACCTGAAAAATTAAATATAGGAATAAATACAAAGCTTCCGCAACTGTCACGGGCAATTTTAAGCCACTTTTCAAGATTATCTTTCTTTTTGGCAACATAATCAGCATCGTTATATTCAGGTAACTGAAGATTTGCAATATAGAAAAAGTGTCTGTTGACAATTTCGCTGCCTGCAACAAGATAATCTTCAATATTCTTGAAAACTGTAAGTGTAGGTCCGCCTTTGAATTCGGATATAACCTCACTGAAAAGACTCTGATTGCGTACTTCTCCCTCAGCTATTATGTTGATTTTACCGCTTTTGTTGTTTTTTGCTGTAAGCATAAAAAAGCCTGCAAGATATGCACTGAGAGAATGCTCATCGCCTATGATATTTATTTCATCACCTGCATAAACACCGGGATTGACCTTAAGTGCACTGACAGCAGTTGATGCGCATTTTAATTCATCGTAAAAATATTGATTCATTTCAAACAATCCTTTACTGATTTAATCACTGATAATTATACTACTCAGGTCATTTTTTGTCAATAAGAGGACTTTCAATATAGTTATCTTCGATAACAACATTTGTGCAGTTTTCCACCGAAAAAATCTCAGATTTATCCAAGGGATAATTCAAATATAAATATATTTTATTGTTTCTGATAACCAGGTTATCAGTATATTTTGCAATAACCGCTTCATCATTTTCCAGATAAATTTCGTTGTCTTCAATAGAGATATTTTTATGCACAACAGAAACAGATTTATCGCTTTTTGCTACTATCGGATCAATAAATATAGCAGATTTCGCACCTGTATGAGGAGTTTTTTTGATATGGAATGTGTTGCCCCTTATAGTCATATCTTTGATCGCGCCTGACTCGTACCAATTATTGCAGTCATTTGAAAGATAAATACTCGCCATAGTCAGTCCTGCAAAAACATTGTTTTCAATGAGAACTTTCTTTTTTGTTGTACAGAGTATGCCTCTTGTAGGTATCTTTTCAAAAACACAATTACCTATATAAACTTCAGGCGTATAAGTCACATTTTCGGCAGCGTACGCTTTTGACAATTTTATCTCATCTGGCAAATCTTCTGTGAAAGTAACTTTCATTTCTTTAGATGACAAACCGTCATTCAACGGGTCAACTACACTTTCAACTGTGAACTCTTTTTCATCACCAAATGATGAAAAGTTTTCGCGATTGTAAAAAATAACCTTATCGCCTTTATGATACTGCTTAAAAGCATTCTGCTGACTGTGCACATACTCGAGAATAATTGTCCTGCTGTCAAGTGCTTTTTTTACTCTTGTAAATGTGCCGTGGATGTTGATAGGATCATCGTGGGCATTGGCAAACTTACATTCTTCGATGTGGATTTTTCCCTTTGCGCCTGAAACGTGAATGTGGTCTGCATAGGATGTGCAAACTCTGTCACTGCCCTCTTTTGGTGTAAAATTGCATTTTTTAAATGTCACATTCTCACACATCTGAACTAAAAATGCAAAGCCGTGCATATAGTGCACACTGATGTTTTCCAGGGAAATATTACTGCTTTCATTTAAAAATGCGCCTGTACAGAGTCTTTCAAAATTAGGACACATTTCAAAAGACATACCCTTGAAATACAGTGATTTATCAACGGGTTTGAGGTAATTTACTCGAACTTCATTTTCCCCGGTCTTTTTGATTTTTAATCTGAATGCAAGAGGGCTCTTTGATATTGGATAACGGCTTACATTTTCGGTTATTCTGTCGTATCCAACAACACAGTGCGAGTTACTGTGACCCATAACGTGCCAATATTCTTCACCGCTGAAAATGCTCTTTTCAAACCAACGGATATTACCTCTATCGATTTTCCACTGCAGATTATTTGGTATAGTGTAATCTACGTGGCACTTTCCGACTTCTTTAACATGCATTTCGAATGTACCGGCTGTAGGAAAATCCCAGCTGAAATTGCAAAGTCTGATGTTGTCGCTCTCAAAAATTCTCAGGGCAACCATTCTGCCATGCATTATAAACTCACTGTCACCGCCATCGATTATGAGATTTTTTATATTCTCTATGTTAATAGCACAACGCATATCGGGTTTTCTCACTGTATCTGTATTGGAAGCATAAACTTTCCTTTTTTCGGCAGAGTCCCAATAAAAATGATATTGTCCTTTTTCAAAACGAATAATTTTCTTATCATCGTCAGCCTTGCAAAAAGACAAAATTTCAATTATCTTTGGAGTTATGTCGCCATACTGACCCTTATCTTCATTTTTTATAATGTATTCAACCATAAATATCCTCGCAAATTCAAAAAAGGCATCCGAAGATGCCTGATTTTATATGTATTTTTTGTAGATGTTCATAACGATTTCGTTCATTTCATCAAGGTGCTTTTCGATTTCACTGACAAGTCTGAACTGATTTTTTGCTCTGACGAGATTATGCTCATCATAAGAAGTCTTGAAATAAACATCGCCATCAAGATAGTCTGTAAGAAAACGTATGCCGCACTCGAGCGTCATAAGCTTTGCCGAAAAGGCAAGATTTTCAACCTCAGCCATAGTCAGAGCCTTTGCACAAGCCGAGAGGAAACCCTCAGTGTAGCTTTCAAAAAGCTCAAGTGAAATACCCACATTATCAAGATTATCGTCATCCTCTTTGGTTGTGTTGCCGCCAAAACGGATAGCATCACCGAAATCATACAGAGAAAATCCCGGCATAATAGTGTCGAGGTCAATTACGCAGATGCCATCGTTTGTTTCATCATCAAAGAGAATGTTATTAAGCTTCGTATCATTGTGAGTGACTCTCAAAGGTATTAATCCCTTGCTGTAAAGTCTCAGAAATCTGTCAGCATCACTGCATCTTGACATAGCAAAGTCAATTTCATTTTTGACGATATCAACTCTACCTGCAAGGTTGTTTTCTATGGCAACTTCAAGATTATCAAAACGCTTGGGAGTGTTATGGAAATCTTTTATTGTCTCGTTAAGAGTATGCATAGGATAATCTGTCAGGTACTTTTGGAAATTACCGAAAGATCTGCCTGCATTTTTAAAAAGTAGTTTATTTTCGATTTCATTGCAGGTGTAAGAATTATCAATAAACTTATATGCTCTCCAGCATTTATCACCCTCGAAATAGAAGTATTTGCCGTTTTCTGCCTTAAGGAAAGTCAGTGTCTCGCGGTCAGGGTCACCGCCATTTTCGGCAATTTTTCTTCTTAAATAAGAGGTTACGTTCACTATGTTTTCCATAAGCTCTTCAGGATTTTTAAACACATGGGTGTTTATACCTTGAACGAGATATTTTTTATCTTCACCCTCGTCATTAAACACAACAAGCAAAGTTGAATTTATATGTCCGTCAGTGAAAACACTCTGTGAAACAACCTCACCTTTTATGTTAAAGCATCTGCAAACCTTAACAACATCATTGTCTGTGTTAACAATCATATATATTACCTAAGTCTGCTTTTACCTTTCGTTTATATTGATTTTTGCAAAGAGGTCAGGATTGTGGAAACCAAAATCAAGCGTTGAAAGCTGACAGAATGAGCCGTAATGGGGATATTTTGTCAAATCACCGCACTTGGTGAAATTACCCTTGACAGTGCATTTATCAGCGGTAAATTCTTCACCGTAAACCTCACTGATAAGTCGGCAGGGTACAAAAAGCTCGAGTGACCAACCATCGTCGCTGATATTGGTATTAACTTCAGGAGCGATTTCTGTAATCTCTTTGATAAACTTTCTGTCTGCTCTTGTTTTGCCAAATTGGCTGAGATAAACGCCTTTGCAGTTTATTTCAAAGTTGACATATTCTTCTCTGTGCTCAAATGGGCAAAGGAACATTTCCATACAGCTGTCTTCCCATACGCTGTCGTCTCTGACTTTACCCTCATAGCGAAGCTCAGTCTCATTACAGCGCATACGAAGGGCAATGCCCTCCCCTTTCAGAAAGCACATTTTAAAATATACGTCAAACTCTGCGGCAGAGTCCCAAAGAAAATTTGTGAGCTTTTCTTCGGGTACACACTGCCAGTCAATTTCTTTTTCAAAAACGTAAGTATTATACTCTCTCATATTATTTTGCTTCAGTCTTCTTGACATAATACATTCTTGAGTCGTTGTCAAGAATCATTCTTGAATCGCCGAACTTATAGCCTGAGTAGTTGTAAGGCTGCTTGGGCTTGAAGCCTGAATACATAAGAGCATCGCCACCCATAATATAGTGCTCGTTTTCACTCTTGAGCTTGATCATTTCGCAAAGGAAATCGAAGAACTGTCCGTCTTCAACGTCCATCTTCTTAGGCAGAGGAACGTTGATCATATCACCGAAGTTTTTAAGTGAAAGAAGCTGAGTGCGGATATTGAGCTCATAGTCCCAATCAGCATTAAGATTCATAAACTTGATAACATCATTACCCCAGTTGGGTGTGATTCTGTCAACAAAATAGCCGTACATTGCTTCTGTCTTATCTTCAGAAGTAATCTGCCACATACATCTGTCATCAGTTTCGATGTCGCCTTTACGTGAGAATACACCATACTGTAAAAGACGTCTGTGCTGTTTGTAATATTCAATCTGCTTTTTAACTGCAGCTCTGTCAAACTTGGAAAGGTTGGTAACATCAAGCTCATAACCTAAAAGGCCGAATGCTGAAACATTGAATCTCTGCTCGATTGAGCTGTGTCTGAAATCAGGGAAGCTGATAGCTGCTGCAACGTGCATTGTCATAACCGACTGAGGATAACCATATGATGTGCCTGACTGAATGTGTATTCTGTCGAGGGGGTCTGTGTTATCACTTGTCCAGCACTGAGGCATATAGCAGAATGTAGCAAGGTCAAATCTGTTACCGCCGCTTGAGCAAGCCTCAAAGAGAATTTCAGGGAAGCGTGATGTGAGAGCGTCCCAGATTTCATAGAGACCGAGAATGTATCTGTGGAAGTATTCGCCGCTCTTATAGCCCTTCTGTCTTGAGAAAACATCGGAGAAGTGACGGTTATTATCCCACTTGATGTATTCAATGTTACCGTAACGGAAAACATCTGTCATTGTGTCGATGATATAGTCGCGTACATCCTGTCTTGTAAGGTCAAGAATAAGCTGATTTCTTCCCTGTGAGGGTGTATAAACATCAGTTGTCATTGCCCAGTCAGGATGCTTTCTGTAAAGATCTGAGTCAGGGTTAACCATTTCAGGCTCAACCCAAAGGCCGAACTTAAGACCCATTGCATTAACTTTTTCCGAGAGACCCTTGATACCACTGGGCAGCTTTTTCATATTTACGTACCAGTCGCCGAGACCTGCTTTATCATTGTTTCTCTTGCCGAACCAACCGTCGTCAAGCACGAACATTTCAGCGCCGAGCTCTTTTGTAGCCTTAGCAATGTCAAGGATTTTCTTTTCGTTGAAGCTGAAAGTTGTAGCTTCCCAGTTATTGACGAGAATAGGTCTTTCTCTGTCTTTCCAATAGCCTCTTACGATATTTTCCTTAACGAAGGCATGCATATTCTGGCTCATACCGTTAAGTCCTTCATCACTGAAAGTCATAACACTTTCAGGTGTATCGAAAGATTCACCCCAACCAAGATGCCACTGGAATTCAAAAGGATTGATACCGTTCTGAATACGAAGAAGACCGTGAGTAGAAATTTCGGTACGGGCAATGTGGTTGCCTGAATAAACAAGATTAAAGCCATAGCAGTTACCGCTATGCTCTGTTGCATCAGCTTCACGGATAGCAAAGAAGGGATTATGTCTGTTTGAGCTTGTACCCGAAATTGAACCAACTGAACATTCGCCTGATGTGAGTCTGTGCTCATGCTTATATCTTTCTCTTGCCCATGCTCCGTCAAAGGTAAGCATTACATAGTCGCCTCTCTGAATATCAATCTGCATACTCATAAGAGAGTTGATTTTGATTACATTTTTGCTCTTGTTGATAAGTCTGACACTTCTTGTGATAACATTTGACTTTTCATAAACTGTATAAAACATATGAAGCTCTGCGCCGAGCACAGTATCTTCAAGCACAACAGTAAGAGTTTCACTTTCGCCATATGCTGTGGGAAGACCTTTAAGCTGAGGCTTCAGCTTTGTAACAGCAGCTGACTTAAACTTAAAGTCTGTTGTGAAATTACCGTCAGCCGACATAAGCTGCATAGCAGGCAATCTGTAATCACCCTTGCCGTATGATGAATATTCAAGTGCAATATGGTCAAGTGAAAGTGATCTGTCATCCTGGGTATAGGGTGTTGCATTGCTGTAACCTGCAGCATGCTTATCTACGAGATATTCCATATCGTCGCTGTTACGGATTTTTCTGCCGTAATACATTGATTCGAGCTGACCTGTTTTAAGGGCTCTGAAGACATAGCTTGTCTTATCTGTTGTCAGATGAAAGACGTTGTCTTTATTCATAAAAATCATACTTAATTCTCTCCTTTAACGGATATTATTATACAGATATCATTTTATACCATTATAAGTTAAGTGTCAACTGTTTAAGGAAATTTGTGACAATATAAAAGAAGGCATCCGAAGACACCTTCTGAAAGATTATTATTTGAAATACATATAAAGCTGACACTTGATCATACCGTTATAAAGCTTACGGCGTTTATCGGCTTTTCTGCCAAAGAAAACTTCAAAATCTTCTGAGGGACAGATTATGTTATAAGCCCAACCGCGTTCTTGTTTAAAGCGTTTGCCAAGAGTTTTATAGAGCTCTTCAGCTTCCTTTAAGTCAAGAAGTCGCTCACCGTAGGGCGGATTGCAGATAACCGTGCCTTTCTCGGTTTTGGGTGCAAAGTCTTTGACATCTTTCTTTTCAAAGGTGATGTATTTGTCCACACCTGCCCTTTTGGCATTAGCCATTGCAAGCTCAAGACATCTTGAGTCAATATCAGAGCCGTAGCATACAAACTGTGAGTCTGTGAGAGCGAGACTTCTTGCTCTGTCTCTTTCTTCGCTCCAGATACTTTCAGGGATATTCTGCCATCTTTCAGCTGTGAAGTGTCTGTTTACACCGGGAGCCATATTATTAACCATCATAGCACCCTCAATAAGAATCGTACCTGAACCACACATAGGATCATAGAGAGTGTGATAAGGGCGAAGTCTTGCAAGATTGCAAAGAGAAGCTGCTAGAGTCTCTTTGATGGGAGCTCCGCCTGCTTCGAGACGGTAACCGCGCTTATGAAGACCGTAGCCTGAAGTATCAATAAGCAAGCTTACCTGATTTTTCATAATAGAAAACTGAATTTGATAAAGTGGGCCTGTTTCCTCAAACCATGAAATATTATATTTGCTCTTGAGCCTTTCAACCACAGCCTTTTTGATAATTGACTGACAGTCGCTGACACTGAAAAGAGCAGAATTAAGTGAATAGCCCTTTACAGGGAATGCATCATAAGCACCAATCCACTGTTCCCAAGGAAGTGCCTTTGTGCCCTGAAAAAGTTCTTCAAAAGTCATAGCCTTGAAAGTGCCCACAAGAATCTGAATTCTTTCAGCATAACGTGAGCATATATTGGCTCTTGCCAAAAGATTTTCATCACCGCTGAAAAGTACCCTACCGTTTTCCGATACAACATTCTCTGCGCCAAGGTCTTTCATTTCGTCAGCTATGAGCTTTTCAAGACCTAAAAGGCAAGGAATTACAAAATTTATTTTCATTTATTTATCTCCATTCAAATAATCTGTGACATATTATATATTATCTGCCACATCATTTCAATAAGGAATTGTTAATAAATCAGATGTTTATATAATATACGTCATTGCCTCTCGATTTAATAAACTTAAGCAAATCACTGAATTTCAGCCACACAAAAGCTGTATTATCATTAGGATGAAAACCGACGGGGATGTCGAGATTTTTTAGCTCACTATCAAAAACAAGGTTAACATCAGCATCGTCGTCGTTGAGAATACCGAAAGGTGAAACAGAACCGGGAGTCAGACCAAGATGTTTCATAAGTCTTTCATCAGAGCCGAAGCTGAGTCTTGAACAACCGAGTTGACTTCTTATGTCATTTTGAATGTCAGGATGTTTATCTTTCATCATTGATACTACATAATGGGTCTTGCCGTTAGCATTACGCAAAAAAAGATTTTTGCAAAGCTCACCATCTGTAAAAATGCCGAGGGCATCCATTTCTTCAATTGTGTGAACTTCCTGATGATGAATAACCTTATATTCGATGCCAAGCTCGTCAAGGGCTTTATATACTTTTTCCTGCTGCGTCATTATAAATTCCTCACTGTTTGATATAAGTTGAAACGTTACCTGTTTCGGTATTTTTAAGTTTAAGAGCATTCCCGCTTATTTCATAGGTATAGCTGTCGCTGATTTTTTTGCCGTAAATATAATATGTCAGACTCAGCACACCGTTTTCGATTTCATACCCACCAGTAAAAGTGCCATTAACGGGCACATCAATAACAGGAATAGTTAAGTTAACATAAGTAACTGATACTACCCCACCCTCTTTAAATTCATAACCGCTGAGGTTTGCACTGTCTCGCCATACGCCTAAAATGTCGCTGTCTTTTGACTGTGTTGTACTGGTACCCATTCTGTTAAAAGTAAAAGTACCCTGCTCATCGGTGAGAGAAAGTGTTGTCTTTGTTACTGCGTAGGTATATTTCTCAGTTATCTTTTTGCTGTATGCCGTGTACTGAATTGTTACACTGTTGTCTTCTGTAACATAAACACCGTCAAAACCTTCACCATCAATTGCGACAACAACCTTGCCGTCATTTGTGAATTTGTAAGTTTTACTGAGGGGTTTATTTTCCCATGAGCCTAAAAGCTCATCTGACACTGAAACACTAGTTGTTGTTTCAGGCTCTTTAAACTTATCAGTTCTGACATAAGTAGATGTTTTGAGTTCCTCTAGGTCATACATTTTTAGCTCGTCACCTTTTATGGTGATTTCATAAGTTTTATCAATCGTTGCAGTATAAATCGAGTATGCAATTGTAAGTCTGTCGCCCTGCAAAGTATATGTTCCGTTTTCAACTTTGCCGTCAAAACTTATACCTAAAGATTCAAGGTTAGCATAAGTAAAGCTGACCTTTCCGCTTTCAAAAAACTCAAAACCGCTCATACCAGCACTGTCACTCCATTTGCCGATAAGAAGTTCAGCAAGTTCAGGTTCTTTTTTAGTTGTAGTTTCTGTTGTGGGCTGTGTTGTTGTGGTTTTAGTCGGATTAACAGTTACAACCGTAGTTGTATCATCCTCGCCGTTTTTAACGGCAGTGTACCCCATGCCCACACAGACAACTGCAACACCTAACGCCACAAGCGCCACAAGAAATTTAGATGCTTTATTCATAATAAAACTCCTTTATATAAAATGCGGAGTCCGAAATCAGACTCCGCTGTCATTCAGATTATGCACTTACTGAGCTGCTGTAGTCTGAGTTGCAGGATCAGTATAAGCAATAAGAGTTGTTACAGTGCCATCCGCTGTATCTGTAAGGTTAAGAGCAGCGCCATCAACATTGAAGATGTAATCTTTTGTTATACTCTTTGAAAGAATTGTATAAGTAATGGTAACGTGATAGTTATCAGCTTCATCTTTTGTAACTGAATATGTACCGTCGATAGTGCCGTTATAAGGATAGTTGATAATGGGAATTACAACATCAGCATAAGTGATTTTACAAATTCCGTTTTCCTGGAACTCATAACCCATCGTTCCGGTAGAATCTCTCCAAGCGCCCATAAGCTTTTGCGCGGGAGTGATTTTGATATCACAAGCAGCGAATACACTGACTACCATTACAAGCGCAAGAAGCACAACTGCAAGCTTTTTTAAATTTTTCATATAATTTTTACCTCCTATTCTTGTTGGAATAATTATAACACATAAAATATCATTTGTACAGTAAAATTTTTGTAATTTTTATTTTAATGGCATTTCACTTTGTTTACTCAATGTGTCTATTGCATAATCAAGTTTATTGTGATAAAATTAATTTTAGTTTAAAATATTAAGAGTGGTGGAACAAATTGCTAAAAAAACTCGACGTTAAACCTTTATGGCAAAATTTAGCTCAAGCAAATAAGCCTATATTGCTTTACGGTATGGGTAACGGCGCTGATATGATAATTAAAGTTATGGAAAGTTACGGCATAACCTATGAAGACACTTTTGCAAGTGACGGATTTGTGAGAGGTCACAGCTTTCACGGCAAGCGTGTTTTGAGTTTCAGTGAAGCCAAAGAGAAATACAGTGACTTCATAATTGTTGTTACTTTTGCCGTACACGACGATAAAACTATGACTTTTATCGCAGAGCTTTCAGAACAATTTGAGCTGTATGCTCCTACTGTCAGTGTTGTTGACGGCGGACCTTTCACCTATGAGTTCTTTAAAGAAAATGAAGATAATTTCAAAAGAGCTTATGAAATGCTCAGCGACGAAAAGTCAAAGGTTGATTTTCTCAACATTCTCCGATTCAAGCTCAGCGGTGACGTTAAACATCTCATTAAAGCTCACAGCGAAAAGATGAAGCTTTATGAAGATGTGTTTCCCTTATCTGACAATGAATCAATAGTTGATCTTGGCGCATATGACGGCGACACTATCAGAGAATTTCTCACTGTAACTGACGGCAAATACAAAAATATAATTGCTCTCGAGCCCGACGAAAAGAATTTCCGTAAGCTCGAAAGAAAAACCGAGGGCCTCGACAATCTTACCCGAATGAATATGGGCGCCTGGGATAAAGAAGAAACATTGTTCTTTGCAAAAAAGAGCGGTCGCAACTCCCGACTCGAAGATGACGGCATTCCAGTGTACTTCAACAGCGTTGATAACATAGTCACCGACGAAGTGACCTTTATCAAAATGGATATTGAAGGCGCTGAGCTCAAGGCTCTTGAGGGCGCAAAAAACACAGTTGCAAAATATAAGCCAAAGCTCTATGTCTGCGCATATCACCGCAACGAAGATATGTTTGCACTGCCCTTTAAGATTAAAGAGCTTTATGATGGCTATAAAATATATTTCCGTCAGCACCCTTATATTCCTGCTTGGGAAAGCAATTTTTACGCCATTCCATAAGTACCCTGCCGAAATAATAAACCCGACGATTAATTCGCCGGGTTATTTTTTATATTGAGTTATACCAATATTCGCGCTTTTTGCGAGTGATATATTTCTTAGCCATAAAGAAGATAACTGCCAAACCAACTAAGGCAAAACCAACATAAATGTGAGTATTGTCTGAGCCATAGATTCTGATTTCATTCCAGAGCTGAGAGAACATATGAAGTGTTTCCTGGGGAAGATTCTGGAAATATTCAACATCAGGCATATTTTCTTTATCGGGATAAAGAAATTCGTTGTCTCTCATTTCAGCATAATCAGGATGCTCGAGAACACCTGTATTAGGTGTTGCATAACCAATATAAAGAGCATTTGAAAGCGCTATCTCAGGGTCAAGCATAAAGTTGATATAAAGAAGTGCGGCTTCATAATTCTGAGTGCACTTTGGTATACACATAGCATCCACGAAGACATTTACACCCTCTTCGGGATAAACAAAGCCCAAGTCAGGATTTACATCTTTCATAAGAATATAGTCACCTACATAATAAGGCACCATAGCAGCTTCGCCGCTTTCCATCTTGTTATAGATTTCGTCCATAACATAGCCTTGAAGAAGCGGTTTTTGCTCAATGAGCATCTGAGCTACATCCGCAAGCTCTTTTTCGTCAGTTGAGTTAAGAGAGTAGCCGAGAATTTTCTGAGGAATTGCGAAAGCATCGCGGGGGTTATCTATCATAAGAATCTTGCCTGCGTATCTTTCATCCCAAAGAGCTGTCCAGCTTGTAGGCTCTTCTTCAATCATAGTTTTGTTGTAGATAAGACCTACCATACCAACATTATAAGGTACGGAATAAGCATTATCCGGATCGTAGTACATATTTCTGTATTGATCAGAAATGTACTTATAGTTAGGCAGAGCCTGAACATCAATTTCCATAAGCATATCTTCAGCAATCATTCGCTGAATCATATAATCTGAGGGAATAATGATATCATAACTTGCACCGCCGTATTTGATTTTCGGATACATATCCTCATTGCTCTCATAGGTAACATAGTTTACCTTGATACCTGTGAGTTTCTCAAATTCCTTATTTACATCAAGCATTCCGTCTTCGTAGGTGTCACTGATGTATTCGCCCCAGTTAAAGACATTTATTTCTGCACCCTTAAGGCCTTTATAATAACTTTCATTTTCATAGGCGCTGACACTCATTGGCAGGCTAAAGATAAACACCAGGATAAAGCATAAAGCTAAAATCTTTTTCATCACTTTACCCCCTTGCCTTTGTTAAGCTTGTTGTGCATTTTCTTTTCACCTCTAACCTGAGCCACATTGAGAAGCACAAGCAAGAGTAAAATCACAACAAATATAAGGGTTGATAAGGCGTACATATCGGGTGTAACGCGCTTTTTTGTCATTGAGAAAATTCTGATAGGCAGAGTTTCAAATGAGGGACCCTGAGTGAAATAGCTTATTACGAAGTCATCAAGCGAAAGAGTGAATGACATCATAAGACCCGAAACTATACCTGTTGAAATTGAGGGCAGAGTAACTTTGAAAAAGGACTGAATTGGTGTGCAACCGAGATCCATTGCAGCTTCGGGAAGATATTTATCCATCTGACGAAGCTTAGGAAGCACCGACAAAATAACATAAGGCAGGTTGAATGTCACGTGCGCAACAAGCATTGTGCCAAAGCCGAGTGCATCAGTTACACCAATAAGTCTTGCGCAGAAAACAAACAGAAGCATCATTGAGATACCTGTTACTATTTCGGGGTTCATCATCGGAATGTTTGTAACGCCCATCACTGTCTTTTTGACAAACTTATTTTTAAATACATTAAGTCCTACAGCGGCAGCAGTACCCATAACTGTTGCAATGAGTGATGATGAAACCGCAAGTATGAGAGTATTTTTTAGAGCATTTATCGTTGCACTGTCGTGAAGCAGTGATTGGTACCACTTCAGTGAGAAGCCTGTCATAACGCTTGTGCTGGCTGATGAGTTGAATGAAAAAACTATCATAACAACTATCGGTGCATATAAAAGAATCATTATGAATGCAACATAAAGTCTTGAAAGAGGTGACATTTTCATTCTCATATCAATACACCTCCGTCATCGTCATCACCGGTGAAACGGTTCATTACCATCATACAGATAATAATCAGCACCATCAGTACCATTGAAAGGGCCGCACCGAGATTGTAGTTGTTAGAGGACTTGAACTGCATTTCAATAACGTCACCGATAAGCGAGAAGGTATTTCCGCCGAGTTTCTTTGAAATATAGAATGTAGAAACAGAGGGAACAAATACCATAGTAAAGCCTGATGCTATACCCGGCATACTTAATGGTAAAACGATATTTTTAAACACAGTCACCTTATTGCCACCAAGGTCTTCTGCAGCTTCAATAAGGCTGTGATCCATCTTTGACATAATATTATAAAGGGGCAGAATCATATATGGTATGTAGTTATACACCATACCAAAAACAACAGCACCCTGAGTATTTATCATATGAAGATTAGGCAGATTCAGTGCTGTCAGCACTGAGTTGATTACACCCGTATCCTGCATAAGAATCATCATAGAATAAGTTCTGATAAGAAGATTCATCCACATAGGCAGCATCACTAGCATCATCATTGTTCTTTGTGTATTGGCTCTGCTTCTTGCCATAATGTAAGCAAGTGGATAAGCTAAAATAAGACTTATAACCGTAGCTATAAAGCCCAACCAGATGGAGTTGAGCATAACGTCCTTGTATCTGCCGATATCGGCAATATACTCTAACGTGAAATTGCCGTTAGCATCTGTCAGCGAATAATATGCGACAAAGATAAGCGGCACAACAATAAACATTGCCGCCCAGACAATATATGGCGAAGCGACAAGTTTTTCACCGAGAGAGCGTATTTTCATTTATCACTCCTCCTCTTCCTGGGCAACATCTGAAAGATGCTCGAGTTCATCACTGAATGAACTGTAGTCACCGTACATGCCTGAATATTCACTCTTTTTCATAACGTGAATAGCATCAGGCTCAATCTGAATTCCAATCTTTGTACCAACGGGATAATAGTCAGTGGTCTGAATCATCCACTTGAAATTGTCGATATCAACAATCATTTCAAAGTGCACACCCTTAAAGGTGTTTGATGTAATTACACCGCTGATAGTACCCTCTCCGTAGGGAACAACGTCAACATCCTCGGGACGAACAACAATGTCAACGCTTTCGTTAACTTTGAAGCCCTTGTCAAGACACTGAAAAATTGCACCCGAAAACTTAGCTTTAAAGTCGTCGAGCATCACACCGTCAAGAATATTACTTTCACCGATAAAGTCTGCCACAAAGGCATTTTTCGGCTCGTTATAAATATCTATAGGTGTACCAATTTGTTGTATTTTACCGTCGTTCATAACAACAACGGTGTCACTCATTGAAAGAGCCTCCTGTTGGTCGTGGGTAACATAGATAAATGTGATACCCATTCTTTTCTGAATGTTTTTAAGTTCAACCTGCATATCTTTACGAAGCTTTAAATCCAGAGCGCCGAGAGGCTCATCGAGTAAAAGTACGCGGGGCTCAACTGCAAGAGCACGTGCGATAGCAACTCGCTGCTGCTGACCGCCTGAAAGTGATGAGATGTTTCTTTTCTGAAAACCTTTGAGGTTGACGAGTTCGAGCATCTCCCCTACTTTTTTAGCTATATCTTTTTCTTTCATCTTCTTAATACGAAGACCGAAAGCTATATTGTCATAAACATTAAGGTGAGGAAACAGAGCATAGCGCTGAAAAATTGTGTTAACCTGTCTTTTATGAGGGGGAAGTGAGTTAATATCCTTGCCCTCAAAAATTACCTGACCACTGTCTGCCTCGAGAAAACCTGCAATAATTCTGAGAGTTGTTGTCTTACCGCAACCTGACGGACCGAGAAAGGTCATAAACTCCTTATCTTTTATGCTAAGATTTATTGAGTCGAGAATAACGTCATCTTCAAATTTCTTAGAAATATCCTGAAGTCTGATAATAATATTATCTTCCACTAAAAAATCCCCTTTCTTGACACGATTATACATCAAAAAATATAGAACAAATTCACACAAATGTCAACAGTTTTTTTGCATTTTTCCGTTAGAAATCAGCACAAATTTGCTGTACGATTTGAAATTCTTTGATTTTCTTGATTTTTCTTTATTTTACTCTTAAATGCTCGAAAAAAGTTTTTTGATAAAATTTATTTGTGCAACTTGTATACACAAATAAAAACGCAGGCAAAATCCGTTGCGGTTGCCTGCAATCTATTATTTTACGAATTAAGAAAAGCACGATATTTTTCTTCAAGCCAATTTTTTATAAGAGGTCTGCTCTCCTCTTCCATTTCATAAACAGTAACCTCTACATCTTCTTCAGCCTGAGCTTCATAGCTATTCACACCGAAATATACAGCTGCCTTGAGAAATTCCTGCTCGTCACTTTTTTCTATCCATATGCGATAGTTGAACACTCTGTTGCCGATACAGCCTTTTAACGGATCTGTTCCTCTGGAAGCAACGTAGCAATTATATCCGCCGCCTATTCTTGAACCGCCTATAAGCCACGATAATAAAGGTACAAATAATTCTTCGTTATTCATAAAACAACCTCACTTAATATTTTCATCAATATATTATCAAATTACAATTCAAAAGTAAATAGTTTTTTCAACACAGAGTTCAAACGAAAAGGCTCAGTACAAATAAACGTACATAAAAAAACAAAGGCAATATTTCCCGACTTAACCTTATCGGAATGATATTGCCTTTTATTATACATCAGTTATTTTTAATCTTTTCGTATTTTTTTAATCTTTTAAGCTTTGCTTTATATTTAGGTGACTGAAGATACCTTTCATATTCAAAGCATATGATTGTACCGGCTGAAAATACAACAGTAAGAACATAGAAAACAATCAGCAATACTAATGTTACAGTCTTTTTGGTTTTTAATGCTTCTAATTCTTCTGCAACTGCATCTGAAATATTATTGGTACTATCTCCGCCAAGAAGAGAAGTAAGCGCATTAGTAAGACCTTCTGTAGCTTTGTCGGTGTCACCGCCGAGTGCAGAAAGAAGCGCTGAGCCTAAATCTGCCAAAGAACTGTCTGACTTAGTTGTTGATTCTAAAAGCTTATCGTACTGTGAAGAAAAGCTTAAACAAAAACCTGTTGATACCAAAGCAATTACAATTGAAACACAAATCATCGCTATGTATAACTTTGCAATTTTTTTATTGAATATTTTACTCATCATTATATCTGACACATCCTTATAATTTGATAATACACAAACAATCCTGAACAGCCTTACATTGCTGTGCGTTAAATATATTATCAAAACATCGACGATTTGTCAATCAAAAAAATTATATAATTGTTATTTGGTATGCATCTTGACTTTTTTCTAAATATGGGTACAAGAGAGAAGTTTTATGCAATATGATAATTTTGTCAAGATTAAATGTTTATTGTACAATTAAAAAGATAATGCGCGAAGAAATCCCTACAACTTTATCTGTGCTATGAGTTTTATATTATACTATATTGTTAAAACAAAATTTATTTTTTATTGAAATAACAAACTGCAACTTTTGGCTGATATTTATAAAGTTGACATTACGTGTTTGCTTGATGATTATATGTTGTTTATGTATAAAGGACAAGGTGAACAAATTAAAGCACTCATAAAATCACTGAATATAACACAAGAAAGATTGGCTGACATATCGAAAGTTCCGAAGAGCAATATAAAGCATTGGGAACAAGAAATATGTGTGATGCAGTTTGATAATTATATAAAGATTAAACACTTGTTGACCAACACGTAAAAACGGGACCCCTTATGGGATCCCGTTAAAAATATTTATTCTAAGCTTGAGAAAACAAATCTTTGACCTTCAGTGCCATAAATAAATACACTGCCGCTTTCGTGAGTAAGCTCAAGTTCACCTGTGTTTTCATTAATATACCAACTGAAAACACCGTTAAATTCATACAGTCCTGATGTATCAGCTTCATTGCCTTCTGTACTGCAAGGTCCACCAAACATAATAAGGTTGATTTTGTCGTCACCTTCTTTATACCATGAACCACTGAAATACTCAAAGACTTCGCTGTTGCCACAACCATAGCTGTACTCGGCTTCACCGTTTTCTTTAAGAGAGAGATTCAGACTCAGTAGCTCATCATCGGAATAATGCTCGCCCCACCACTCACCTACAAAGGCAGGTGCATCTTCTGATGTGGTGATATTTTCAAAGTGACCGGCGATTAAATCATAAGGTGAGAAATCATAAATCTGCTGACCTTTACTGAGAAGT
>JAZRDY010000198.1:0-8472 GCA_045660525.1 Acutalibacteraceae bacterium
ATGACCGTTTATGATAATGTTGCTTTCGCCCTGCGTGTAATCGGTATGGGTGAAAAGAAGATTACAAAGAGAGTCCGCTATGTTTTGAAACTCGTTGACCTTTCAGATAAGCATGACTGTTTCCCCAACCAGCTCTCAACCGGTGAAAGACAGCGTGTTGCTATAGCACGAGCTCTCGTTAATAACCCCCATGTTATTATCGCAGACGAGCCTACAGGTAACCTTGACCCTGTGCTCTCAAGTGACATTATGAGCCTTTTTGATAAAATCAATACTCTTGGTGCAACAGTTGTTGTTGTAACTCACGACCTTGAACTTGTTCATCAGTTTGACCACAGAGTTGTAACTATCGAAAACGGTAAAATTGTTTCTGATGTACCTGCAAGATATAACACCCAAGTTGCTCCTCGCAGACCTGAGAGCATTCAGCAGAATGAAGAAGCTGTTGAAGAGCAGGCGGCTGAAGATGCGGCAGAGTACGAAGAAAACGAAACTGTTGCACAAGCACAGGAAAACACAACTGAGGAGGTAAGCGAAAATGGCTAATAAAAACAACAAACGCAGATCCTCAGGCGGTCTCAATACAAACTATCTTACTAAAATGGGTGTGCATAACCTTATTGCAAATCGCAGTATGTCGGTTTCATCAATCAGTGTGCTTACAGCTTGTCTTTTGCTTGTAGGCATATCTGCTATAATCCTTATCAATATTCAGACTCTCGTTAAAGATTTCGAGAAACAGAATGTTGTTGTGGCTTTCGTTAAAGATGACATTGAGGACTCTGCCGTTGCCAAGGTTGGCACAGATTTACAGATAATTCCTGATGTCATCGGTGTTGAGTTTGTCTCAAAGGAAGAAGGATATGCTCAGCAGCTTGAGGAATTTGGTGTTGAAGAGGGATTGTTTGACGGTATCATTGAAAATCCTCTGCCTCACTCATACAGAATTTCTGTAGGTAATCTTGAAAATTTTTCCAATACTCTTGCGCTTATTGAGCAGGTGGACAATGTAGAAAGTGTCAGAGAAAGTCAGGAACTCGTTAATCAGATATCCACACTCCAAAGCTCAATCACAGCTATCTGTGTTGTGCTCGGTATAGTTATGGCTGTGGTATCAATGTTTATCATCTCCAATACTATCCGTATTACAATGACCTCAAGAAAGATTGATATTACAGTTATGAAGAGCGTTGGTGCTACTAACACATTTATCTGTTGGCCATTTATGATTGAAGGTATTTTTATAGGCTTGATATCAGGTGTGGTTGCACTAATTATCACTATTATAGTTGACAGATTTGAGGGAATGTCACTGCAGTCACTGCTTAGCATGTTCGGCAGTGAGGCCGTTTCACTTATTGATTATCTTCCTGTGTTGATTCTCTGCTACCTTGTTTCCGGTATAGTTATCGGTTCAATCGGCAGTGTTGTTTCAATCAGAAAGTATCTTAAAAAAGAAGGCAGCGAAGCTAATGATATTTAAAAGTATGTTCAAAAAGGGGATAAATAAAAAAATCGTTTCCCTGATACTTTGCTTTGTTATTTCATTAAGCGCGGTATCTTTCAATGCTTTTGCAAAAACTAAAGATGAACTTGAGGCTGACATTGAAAAATACGATGAGCAGATTAAAGAAGCTGAAGATAAGCTTGACGGTCTTAAAGCTAAAAAAGAAAAGCAGGAAGAATATCTTAAGACTCTTGAAGAACAGATTAATATTATGAAAGCAAGAGATACTGCTATTCAGACTCAGATTAATTCAATTGACGAAGAAATCGCAGAGCTGACAACCAAGCTCAGACAGCTTAAAACAGAAATATCAATTATCGAAGAAGATATTGAAAAGACCGAAAAGAAAATCGTAAAAATCGAAACAAACATTTCCGAATCAAGCGATCTGCTTGCTCAGCGACTCAGAGCGGCATATATGCAGGGTGAGGAATCTGACCTCAAGATACTTATGGGTGCAGATTCACTTGCGTCGTTTCTTACAAGGCTCGAACTTATGAAAAGAACATCTGAAAGAGATAAGAAAATTATCGAAGATTTCAGAGATCGTGTTATTGAGCTTCAGACTAAAAAAACTGAGCTTGAAGACAGCAAAAACCAACGCGATGTAAAAAAGACGGAGCTTGATATTAAAAAAGAGGAAGCAACTGAAAAGAAAGCTGAACTCAAAAAGAAACAAAAAGAGCAGGATGCCGCGAGATTAAAGCTTGAAGAAAATCATCGTGAAATTGAAAAGCTTGTTGCTGAAATCGATAAATCAAGTGCAGCTTATAAGTCATACATTTCCAAGCTCGAAAAAGAAAAGAAAGCTGCCGATGCGGAAATTGACAGAATTCTTAAAGAATACTATGCCACATCAAATCAGCAGACAACTACTCTTGTGGGCGGCGGTAATGCTAATCCGTCAACCACCAAACCGGCGGGTGGCTACAACACAAACGACTCATGGGCTTGGCCTATCGGCAATCGTTGGTGCTATATAAGCTCAGGCTACGGTTACAGAGATCCCAGTGTTTCGGGCTGGGGTTTCCATGGCGGTATCGATTTAGCGGGCGGTAACGGTGCACTTCACGGGGCTCCTGTTTATGCAACAAGAGCCGGCAAAGTTATTACAGCTGTAACAAGTAACAGCGGTTACGGAATATATGTACTTATTGACCATGGCGACGGATATTCAAGCCTTTATGCGCATATGTCTGTTAGATATGTCAACGCCGGTGATACAGTAGCAAAAGGGCAGATGATCGGCAAGGTTGGCGATACAGGAAACTCACAGGGTGCTCATCTGCACTTTGAAATCCGTTATTACGGTGAAAAGAAAGATCCTATGAATTACGTTAAAAACCCGAACAAATAAAAACTGAGGAGTGATCAGGTGAATAAGAAAATACTTTGTATTTTACTGTGTTTCACCATGGTTATGGCGTGCTTTTCAATAGCAGTGCCTTCCATAAAAGCATCAGCTGCAACAAAAAGCGAACTCGAAGAAAAAATTGACGAGCTCGACGATAAGATTGCAGAAAACAAAAAGAAACTTAATTCGCTCAAAAATAAAGCTAATGCTCAGAAAGAATATCTCGACGCACTTGAGGAACAGATTGAAACTGTTGAGGAAAAAGGCATCAACCTTCAAACACAGGTCAATGCTATTGATGTTGAGATTGATGAGATAAACAATAAGCTTAAACAACTCGGCAGTGAAATTATCATTATCGAGGAAGATATTGATAAGACTCAGAAAAGCATCAAGAAAACACAGGCTAATATCGAAGAATCAAGCGAACAGCTTGCTCAGAGGCTCAGAGCTGCATATATGTCAGGTGATCAGTCAACACTTAAGATACTTATGGGTTCAGATTCTCTTGCTTCATTCCTTACAAGACTTGAGATGCTTAAACGTCAGAGTGAAAGCGATAAAAAAACTATCGAAGATTTTAAGGCTAAGGTAACCAAGCTTAAAAATGAAAAAGCAAAGCTTGAAGAAGATAAAACTTCCCTTGACAGCAAAAAGACTGAACTTGACCTTAAAAGAGACGAAAAACTTGAAAAGAAAAATGTTCTCACATTAAAACAGCGTGAATATAAAAAGACAATGAAAGATCTTGAAAAAAAGTACGCTGAAATCGAGACATATATAAGTGAGCTTGATAAGTCAAGCAAAGCATATCAGACTTATATCAAAGAGCTTGAAAACGAAAAGAAAGCTGCAGATGCTGAAATTGATAAGATACTTAAAGAATATTATGCCACATCAAATCAGCAGACAACAGCTCCCAACGTCGGTAACGCCAATCCTTCCACAACCAAACCGACAGGCGGATATAACTCTAATGCTACGTGGGCGTGGCCTTTAGGAAACTCGTCCTGTTACATCAGCAGTCATTACGGTTACCGTGATGCAAGTATTTCAGGTTGGGGCTTCCACGGCGGTACAGATATTGCCGGTAGCGGAATTACAGGTAAGCCGGTTTATGCAACGAGAGCAGGCAAGGTTATTTCGGCCGTAACGAGTAATTCAGGTTATGGTATTTATGTGCTTATTGATCACGGTGACGGTTATTCAAGTCTTTATGCACATATGTCTGCAAGATATGTCAGCGCAGGTGACAGTGTATCAAAGGGTCAGATGATTGGTCGAGTCGGTTCAACAGGTAACGTTACAGGTCCGCATCTTCACTTTGAAATCCGTTATTACGGTGAGAAAAAAGATCCGATGAATTTTGTTAAGAAGCCATAAAATTATGAGGGATAGTATTTTTCTATCCCTCTGATTGTATTTTATAATGTTGTTAACTTAAGGAGATGATTTCAGTTGAACAGAAAAATATCTTTGGGTGTTGCTATAGCTTTTGGACTTATTTTTGCAGTAATATGCAGTTGTGTTTGCTATGAAATCATTGACACAAAATACGATAGTGTTGTTGAAGGTATGCCTGAAAAAATGCAAAGATATGAATTGCTTGATGAGGTTGACGGCATTATAAAAAACAATTATTACGGCAAGATTGATACGGATATATTGTCGGATTCACTCGTTAAAGGTTATATGAATGCTCTTGGTGACAGCAACTCCGTTTATATGACTAACGAGGAGTATAGCGAATATAAAGGCGAAATTAAAGGTGATATGCCCGGCATTGGTGTTGAATATGAAAAAACAAATAAAAGTCAGATAAAAATTACAAAGGTTTATGATGGTACGCCTGCAAAAGAACAAGGTCTGAAAAAGGGTGATATCATCGTCGCTTTTGACGGCATCAAACTCACGAGCAAAAATTTCAAAGAGCTTTCTGCGAAACTCAACGATACATCTAGTGCCGTAAATATCATCTATAAACGTGGCAACAATGAAAAAGCTGTTACCATCAAAAAAGGCTATGAGGCAAAGTCTGTCAGCACCGGAGTTTATGACAGCTCTATCGGATATATTTCCATAAGTGATTTTTACTCCGGTACTTCCAATCAGATTTCAACTGCACTTGACACTTTTATCGCCTCGGGTATAAGTTTTATTGTGTTGGATCTCAGAGATAATAAAAGTGTAAACTATGATGAGGCAATGGAAACACTTGATCTGTTTTTACCTATGACAACCGACGAAAAACCTGCTGCAACTGTTGCTGATAACAACGGAAAAACCGTTAAGACATATAATATGACACCCGGTGAGATTAATCTTCCTGTTGCTGTGCTTGTATCTTCATCTACTGCTTCAGCTGCAGAGGTGTTTGTTTCAGATATGAAGCTTATGAGCAAGTGTGAAATTTACGGTGACGAAAGCACAAAGGGTGAGTGTTTGGTTCAGGAAATCTTTGAACTTTCAGATGAAGGAGCACTGCTTTTATCTGTTGGTAAAATTTCACCGTATTCAGGTGAAGGATATGAAGTCAGCGGTATTACACCTGATCATATATTTGAATATGAAGATAGAAATGATAATTTTACAGAGGATAAGCTGTTTTTATATGCGGCTTCACTTTTAATGGGATAAACTACTGGGAGGCGAAAGTATGAGCGTTAAAGTTTCGGTTATAGTTGCAATACACCGTTTTGGCATTAACCTTGACAATTCACTCAATGCTCTGAAAAATCAGACTCTTAAAGATATTGAAATACTTCTTATTGATGCAGCAACTTCCGACGGTACCGCTGATGTGATGAAAAAATACCTTTCTGATAAAAGGTTCCGTTATATTAAAGCTGACAGCAACAGTATTTCAATGGCACGAAATTTAGGCATGAAAGAAGCTGAGGGTAAGTATATTGCTTTTGCTGATAAGAACGTTATCTTTTCATCCGGTGTTATAGAAAATCTATATCAGACAGCAGAGAAGCAGGGTAGTGACCTTACGGTTGCGCCTATGGCGAGCAGTGATATCTATGGTAAACATAATTTTTCTTCAAGCGGAATTTTGCTCAGAAGAAAGATTATAGATAAGTTTGATACCGATCTTATATGGAATGCAGCTGTAACAAATAAGCTTTTTCTTAAAAGCAAGATAGAAAAGCATAACATTACCTTTAAGCCTTACGGTAAAGCTCGTGAGGCAGCTTTCACTATGGCATATGTCTTTGAGAGCGAAAAGATTGTTGCTTGCTCCAAGGGTATGGTGAGCTATATTACGCCCGTAAGCAGTGAGGGCGTTTCTGAAGTTAACATCGAAAATTATCTTGCTGCTTATGAATATATAATCAGACACGCAACCGAAGCTTTTACAAAAGCTATTGAAGACAGTGTCAGTGATTTTGACAGAAAAGAACTGAAAAAGCAGATGGTATGCTATATCGATCAGATTTACCATAAAGAGATTACCGTACTTCTTTATAGCTATTACAGACATTTCTGGATTTTATTAGATTCAAAAGCTGAAAACTATGCCGATATTATAATGAATTTGTGCGATTGTTTATCAGATTCAGGCAGACGGGCACTTGAAGAAAAAAACAAGGATATTTTTTATAACGGTATTCTTCTGCGCAGCAAGAAGCTAATGGCTGAGAATCCAAAGGTTACTGTTTGTATGTGTAAGGGTGAACATGAAATTACACCTGAAGCGGTCGATGTTAGCATAACTTCAATTTTTACTCAGACTATGCCTTCTTTTGAGTTGTTTGTTCACAGTGATCTATATAAATTTTTTCCTGAAAAATGGAAAAATATGCCGAATATTACTTTCATTGATGCTGATACAGCAGGGGAATTCAAAGATATTGCCCTTGAAAAGTCAACGACAGGATACATAATGTATCAGGATACACTTGCGAGACTTAATCCTAAAATGCTTATGAGACATTATGCAGCTCTTGAAGGTAAGGACAAATATGGTTTTTCTACCTCACCTTTAACTCGTTTTAATGCAGATAAAACTACAGAATACCTGTTTTCTGAGTTGAGTTATTATAGTGACATCAAGCAAACCCGCACAAAGGAAAAGAATTGCACATATGCTCTTGATCTTTTCTTTTGTAATAAGCTTTTCAGAACTGAGCATCTGAAAGGTATCCATTTTCGATTTTCTGAAAACAATGTTCTTGATATCCACAAGCTTTATACACATTCAAAATTTAAAAAACTTTCTCACAGAGGAGTGTATTTACCTTATCGTGAAGAGCAGGTTATAGCACATCTTAAGAAGCATTGCAATATTTTGCCTGTACCTTGCAGAATTATGCTGAAAAAATATAAGCGCATAGCTTTTAAAGATGTAACAGTTAAAAAAGCTTTGTCTAAAGCGAAAGAAAAAATCAATATAGTCCGAAATTATATGATTAAAGAGTTGGGCTTGTTTTTTACAATGCTTTTCAGATTGTTATCCGTAAATGACAGAGTGTTCTTTTATTCTTCACGCAGCAATAAAGTTTTTATGGAAAATCTTGCTGCTGTATATAATAAATATCCCGGAGAAAAAGTCAGCTTTTGCAAGAATAAGCCACACAGTCTAAAAGATATGCTTGTAATCAGAAAATATCTGCTTACAAGCAAGGTAATTGTTACCGATGATTATATTGATTGTCTTCGCTATGTCAGACTCAGGCCTGAGCAAAAGCTTATTCAGGTCTGGTACACGGGCGGGGCGTTCAGAAGATTTGGACTTGATAACCCGCGTATCGGCTCACGTCTTGATGAGTACAAGGCTCATTCTCAGTATTCTGCTGTATGTGTTTCTTCGGAATATATGAGACAGGTCTACGCCCATGCATTTGGGGTTGATATGGAAAGTGTTGTAGCAACAGGTACACCTCGTTCTGATGTTCTTTTCGACGAAATTAAAATCTCTGAAAAGAAAAAAGAGATATGTTTCAAGCATCCGCTTCTTAAAGAGAAAAAGGTGTATGTATATTTCCCGACTTACAGAGATGATAACGGTGAAATTATTGATTTTGACCCGAAAATAAATTTTGCAAGTTTGAACGATGAACTTGATGACGATGAAGTATTCATTCTCTGCAGACATCCTTTTATGAAACAGGAATACATCAAAGGCAGTTTTTATCCCAGAGTCAAGGATTACACCGATGATCCCACACCTGAGCTTATTGCTGTTGCAGACGTAGTCGTCACAGATTTTTCCACTATCGTGTTTGATGCATCGCTTCTTAATAAGCCTATGGTGTTTTATGAGCCTGATATGGAAAAGCGCAAAGCTGACCTCTATCTGAGATTTGAAAAAGACCTGCCGGGTGAAACAATCACGGATTCAGCTGTGCTTCTTGATGCACTCAGACGTGCAGTTAAATCCGAGCCTGACGGTACCCTCGAAAAGTTCAAAGATCGAGAAATGGGTATGTGTGACGGCAAAGCAACCAAAAGGGTTATTGAACTAATTGACTCATATCTTAAAGATTAATTTTGACTTCCGTCGTTATTTGCGACGGAAGTTTTTAGTTAGTTTGTTAGAAAATATCTAACACAATATCGTTAATATATATAAAATATCACGATATTGTGGCAAATAGTTGACAGA
>JAZRDY010000199.1:0-3378 GCA_045660525.1 Acutalibacteraceae bacterium
AGATCAGACCTCTTCTTTGCACCAACGGCGGACCTATCATTATGCTTCAGTGCGAAAATGAATACGGCTATTATGGTGACGATAAAGAGTACCTCAAACACCTCTATAAGAGCTACAGAGATATGGGTATCGATGTACCGCTCTTCACATCCGATGGAACAAGCAAGGATAATCTTCTTGACGGCGCTATCGACGGTTGTATGGCAACTCTCAACTTCGGCAGCCGTGTAGAAGAAAACTTCCGTGCTCACGATGAGCTTTACCCTGACCAGCCTAAGATGTGTATGGAAATGTGGAACGGTTGGTTTGACGCCTGGGGTGACGAGTACCACCACACAACAAGCGCTGAAGACTATGCAAAAGTTGTTGACGATATGCTCACCAAGGGCAGTCTTAATATGTATATGTTCATCGGTGGTACAAACTTCGGCTTTATGAGCGGTGCTAACCATTACGAGAGATTTGCTCCCGACGTAACAAGCTATGACTATGATGCTATGCTTACAGAGTGTGGTGATGTGACTGAGAAATATATGGCAGTCAGAGAAGTTATTCAGAAGCATACCAAAGCTGAGCTTCCCGAGGTTCCTGCAAACAGAGTCAAAAAAGCTTACGGCAAGGTACAGCTCACTGAATTTTCAGGTATATTTGAAAATCTCGATGTACTTTCGACTCCTGTGCACTCCGATGTGCCTCTTTGTATGGAAAAATACAATCAGGGTTACGGCTTTATAGCATATAAGACACGACTTAACAGAGATTATGACGACACTAAGCTCATCTTCGAAAGCCTCGGCGACAGAGCGCAGATTTACATAAACAAAGACCTCGTTGGCATCGTATACATCAACGATTCACTTGAAATCAACTTCTCTGCTAAAGAAGGTGATATTCTCACAGTGCTTTGCGAAAATATGGGCAGAGCAAACTTCGGCAGCAAGATGATGCGCAAGAAGGGTATCGCAGGCAGATGCCTTCTCGATAAGAAGATTCACTTCGGTTGGGATGTTTACACCTTACCTATGGACAATCTTGATAAGATCACTTTTGGCAGTACTCTGCCGAAAGAGAAGAGTGTGTTCTGCAAGGGAACATTCAGTATTGATGAAGCTTATGACACATTCCTCAAGCTCGACAACTTCACAAAGGGTTTCGTAACTGTCAATGGTTATAACATCGGCAGATATTGGGAAATTGGTCCTCAGAAGACACTTTATATTCCTGCTTCACTTCTTAAGAAAGGTGAAAATGAGATTATTGTCTTCGAGTCAGACGGACTCAAGGGCGATGCTGTGATTGAATTCACCGATGTGCCTGAGCTTGGATAAAATTAATGCCACCACACAGATGTTTCTGTATGGTGGCTACTTTATTATCCGATTAATTATTTGTTTTCATCAATAAATGTGATGATTTCATCTTTGCTCTGCAGACCTACGAGTCTGTTTTTCTCTTTGCCGTCAACAAAAAGAATTATGCAGGGGATTGACATAACACCGTAAAGCATAGCGTAGTCAGCAGCTTCGTCGCAGTTGAGTTTGCAGATTTTTACCTGACCGTCAAGCTCGTCAGCAAGTTCTTCAATAACAGGGCCGAGCATCTGACAAGGTCCGCACCAGGGTGCCCAGAAATCAACGAGTACGGGCATATTTTTTTCTTCGTTAACTTCACTGTGGAAGTTTTCACTTGTAAGTTCAATATATGACATTTCGTTATCCTCCTTTAATCTTTGTTAAATAATATCATATATTTTTTCACATTTCAAGGCAAAAATTCAAATAAAGTCCAATATTTGTCACTGACATAAACCTTTAATACTTGATTTTTTCCACAAAATAGTGTAAAGTATATTTATTGTGGAAAACTATGGGTGTTTATACCATATTTAGTGTAATTTAATTTTTCTAATTTATTATAAATTTGAAAGGAATCGTAAATTTATGGCTAAGAAATCAGGATATTCCAACGATGATATTCAAATGCTTGAGGGTGCTGACCGAGTCAGAAAAAGACCTGCCGTTATCTTCGGCTCAAACGGTATCTCGGGTTGCGAGCACTCAATTTTTGAAATTCTTTCTAACTCAATAGACGAAGCAAGAGAGGGTCACGGTGACAAGATTACTGTCACAAGATTTATTGACGGCTCCGTTGAAATTCAAGACTGCGGACGAGGTATCCCTGTGGGATACAACGAGAAATACGACCGATATAACTGGGAGCTTATCTTCTGCGAAATGTATGCAGGCGGTAAGTACAACACTAACTCAGGCGGCAGCTATGAGTATTCTCTCGGTCTCAACGGCCTTGGTCTTTGTGCTACTCAGTTTGCAAGTGAATATATGGATGCTGAAATTAAAACCGGCGGTGAAAGACACACACTTCACTTTGAAAAAGGTGTGAACATCGGCGGTTTACAGAGTGAGCCTTATGCTAAAAAAGATACAGGTACCCGTATCAAGTGGAAGCCAGACCTTGAGGTTTTCACTGATATTGATGTTTCTCTCGAGTACTATCAGGAAACTCTTATGCGTCAGGCAATTGTTAACCCGAAGGTACGCTTTGAGCTTAAAAATCAGATTAAGGGTGGTTTCGAAACTTTCGTATACTACTACGAAAACGGCATCAGCGACTATGTAAAGGAATTAGCAGGTGACGATGCGATTTCATCTGTGCAGTATTGGCAAGCTGAAAGAAGTGGTAAAGACAGAGAAGACCTGCCCGAATACAAGGTAAGACTCAATGTTGCTCTTGCTTTCTCAAATAAAAAACAGCTTATTGAGTACTACCACAACTCGAGCTTTCTTGAGTTTGGCGGCTCACCCGATAATGCTGTTAAGAGTGCTACCGTTGCTCAGATTGACGCCTACCTTAAGCAAACAGGTAAGTACACCAAGAGTGATGCAAAGATTAAGTTCCAGGATGTCGCAGACTGCCTGATTCTCGTTTCATCATCATTCTCAACCGAAACCTCATATCTTAATCAGACCAAGAAGGCTATCACAAATAAGTTTATTCAGGAGGCAATGACAGAGTTTATCCGTCATCAGCTTGAAGTTTATTTCATTGAAAACAAGATGGAAGCTGATAAAATTGCGGACCAGGTGCTTATAAATATGAGAAGCCGTGTCAAGGCTGAAGCTGCAAGAGTCAACATCAAAAAGACATTGGCTTCATCAAACGATATGGCAAACAGAGTGCAGAAGTTCGTTGACTGCAGAAGCAAGGATATAGACCGCAGAGAGCTTTTCATCGTGGAAGGTGACTCAGCACTTGGTGCTTGTAAGCAGGCTCGTGACTCTGAATTCCAGGCTGTTATACCCGTAAGAGGTAAGATTCTCAACTGCCTTAAGTCAGAATATGAAAAGATTTTCAAGAGCG
>JAZRDY010000200.1:0-10395 GCA_045660525.1 Acutalibacteraceae bacterium
CACCGCATTTCCGTTGGGAGTGCGGTGCTTTTAACTTTGATGTTTATTTTTTGATAATCTTTTTTATTACCTTTGCACCAACTGCAACAGTACCAACAGCCAAAGCGACTCGGCTAAGGTCTGTGATAGCCTGGTCGGGGCTGACAGGGCAACGGGTGAAGATAAACTCGAGCAAGGGTTTAGCGGGCTTATATTTGCAAAGGTCGCCGATAGTTATATAATAAGTGTGATAATTTCTGACATTGTTTTCGTCAAAGGTGAAAATTCTCACACCTCGCTTGTCACCAGGGCCATAGGTGTTGAAGCCTGCTCCCTGACAGTAGCCAAGGTCGATGCCGTCTAAGTTTTTATAAAAGCTGTTGTTGTGGTCGTGACCCACAAACATAGCGAAAATATCGCCTTTTTCTTTCAGTGCCTCAAACTGACCTGCATTGATATCAGGTGTAGCAGGAGCTTCCAACATAAAGCCGCCCTTTGCAAGAGTTTCATCATCGAGCTTATAGAAGGTGTTTTTGCGGCTCTTGTATGCTTCAACTCTGCCTTTTGAGAAAAAGTTAACCTTTTCAATAATGTCGAAATATTCAGGCACGGGAATATGCTGAAAAACAAAGCCGGGAAGATATTCGCCAAGTGACTCTTTAAATGAGTCTCTTTTATTTTGGTACCATTCAATCTGTTCTTTCTTTACGGGCGGGAAGGCTGCACCGTTCATATTCGCCTTGCCTGAGTCAAAGAGATAAAGGGCAAGCACATCTTTTTCATTTGCTGAGTCTTTGACTGTCAGAGCAAAAGTGCCCGGGTCGTCTTCGCATCTGGGCTCAGAATAAACACAGTTGTCATATGATGTATAGTGAGCCATTTGTACTTGTTTGCTGCATTTGCAGTCGTCATCGTGGTTGCCGAAAGTTACGGCAAAAGGAATATTTCTCGCTTTGATTGGCGCGAGAAACTCATCGATAACGTGCTTGACTTTCATTTCAGGTTCTTTGAGATAGCAAGTGCTGTAACCTTGAATTTGATCGCCTGTTAGCACCACAAGGTCAGGTTTTTCTTTATCCAAAGCAAGTGATATGAGTTTTATTGTATCGGGATTGACCTGATAGTTTTCCTGTATATCGGCAATCTGCATAATTTTGAATTTGCCGTCTTTGAATTTAAGCTGATTCATTATTTTTCTCCTAAATCTTAGTTGGTTAATTATACTATAAATCTGTGTTGCGGGTCAAGTGATCGAGGATAATCGTAACATTTGTTTAAGAATTTGGGATAAAATCCGACATAAAACAGAGGGTGTGGTGATTATAATATTATTGGTGATGTAAATGTCAGGGGTAATTTATGCCGATGTTCTGTTTGTGCTGAATGTCTATATTACATATGCTTTGTTGTTGCTGACAGCTTTGTTTCTCGGCATAGCACCGAAAAGGATGAGGTTGTTTTTAGCAGGTGTCATCGGGGGATCAAGCAGTCTGTTTGTGCTTTTGCCTGAAATAAATACGGCATTTTTAGGCGCACTTCGGGTGGTACTCTGCCTTGTTTTCAGCGCTGTAGCTTTTCGGTATAACGGGATAAGACAGCTGCTTCGTCAGAGTGTAACTTTTTTAGCCGTCAACTTTCTGTTTGCAGGGCTGATGTTTGCTGTCTGGTATTTTGTCACGCCCTCGGCAGTGTACTATAACACGGGCATTGTATATTTTGATATTGATACACTGAGCCTTATTTTAATCACTGCTGTTTGTTATTTTGTTATAAAAGCTTTCGGATTTTTTATGAAACTGAGAAGTCCGAAAAATATGCTGTATGATGTTTTTGTTAGTGTGGGGGAGGATGAATATAAGCTGAAAGGCTTTCTCGATACGGGCAATAGTCTGAAAGACCCCTTTACATCAGCGGATGTTATTGTTGTTTCAAGAACAGCGGTGGAAAAATATTTCCCGAGGGATATGACAATCAGCGATATTATTGCTCACTCACCGCTGAAAATAAGGTATCTGCCTTGTGCAACTGTGGCGGGGAATAAGCTGTTGCCGATTTTCAGGGCCGATAAAGTCAGAATAAAAGGCATTTCAGCGGACTTTACAGTGGATGGAGTAATGGTTGCTGTCTGCGATGAAAACATCAAAAACGGTGAATTTCAGGCTCTTTTGCCTGAGAGTATATTTCAGAATAATTATAGTGATAAGGGAGAAGATTATGAGAAGAATAAAAGAATTTTTACTCAAAACAGTATTTAAAATTATCAGCAGACTGTATCACGGTGATGTTCACTATGTGGGCGGTACACAAAATCTGCCACCGCCTTTGACAAAAGAGACCGAAGACGAAATTCTCAGTGAAATTGAAGAAGACAACTTAGAAAGACGGGAGCTTCTCGTCATACATAACCTGAGACTTGTGGTTTACATAGCAAGAAAATTTGAAAATACAGGTGTGGGTATTGAGGATCTTGTGTCAATCGGTACAATAGGACTTATAAAAGCTGTTAACACCTTCAGACCATCAAAGAAAATCAAGCTTGCCACCTATGCATCAAGATGTATTGAAAATGAGATCTTGATGTATCTTCGCAAGACAGCGTCGAGAAAAAATGAAATGTCTATTGACGAGCCACTCAATGTGGATTGGGACGGCAATGAACTGCTATTAAGTGATGTTTTAGGCAGTGACAGTGACAGCGTAAACAGAAATATCGAACAGCAGGATGAAAAAAGGCGTATACTCTGCCTTGTGCAGGAACTCTCTGACAGAGAAAGAAAAATTATGACTATGCGCTTCGGTCTTTTCGGCTCTAAAGAATACACTCAAAAGCAAGTTGCGGATATGATGGGAATATCTCAGAGCTATATTTCGAGACTCGAAAAAAGAATAGTACAGAAGCTGAAAAGGGAGATAGAAAAGGCTTAATAGTGTTGACAATCAGGGCAAACAGTAGTAAACTTGATGTATATTTTATCAAAGAAGGAATGTAAAAAATGAAACAAGTAACAAGAAAAACTGTTATCCAGTATAGCCTTCCTCAGTTTGGTGTAGGTTTGCTGACAACAATGCTCAACAACTATCTTATTTATTTCTATCAGCCGTCATCGGCTTCAGGTCTGCCCACACTTATAACTCAAGGCTATGTTTTCCTTGGTGTGCTGACTGTTATCGGCTTTATCAAGGCAGCAGGTCATGTTATTGATGCTGTTACCGACCCCCTTGTTGCAGGTATGAGTGACAAGTCAAAAAACAAAAACGGCAGACGTATACCCTATATGAAAGCTTTTGCTGTACCCTTTGCCCTGAGTGCACTGCTTATTTTCTGCGCACCCTCATCAACACCGGGTATGCTCAATAATATCTGGGTTGGCGCTTTCATCTGGGCTTACTATATTTTCTATACTCTCTATATGATTCCTCATCACGCACTTCTTCCCGAAATGATCAGCGATGCAGGCAAGAGAGTTGACGCATACACAATGAGCTCACTTTTCTTTGTTGTCGGTAGTATGCTCGGATATGCAACAACAGCTTTTGTATCAATTATGAAAAGCTTCGGTCTTTCACCTCTTGCAGCATGGAGAGGTACATTTGCGGTATTTGCTCTTATCAGTGTTATACTTCTTCTTGTGCCTTGCTTTACAATTAAAGAAAAAGACTATGTTAACTCAGTACGCCCCACAGTATCACTTGCGGCATCACTCAAACACGCATTCAAAAACAAGCAGTTTGTAATTCTTACCGTCGGTCAGCTTTTCGAGGGTACAGGTATGGCGTTTTTCCAAGCTTGCATTATGTACTATATCACAAGTCTTATGAATATCCCCGAAGAGCAGTCAATCATCATTATGGCTTCATCAATTGTCGGCTCACTTGTGCTTTATCCCTTTGTCAATAAATGGTCAAAAAACAAGGGCAAGAAGGTGCCTATGATTGCAGGCTGTATTGTATTTGCGCTCAGCCAGTTTGTTATCTGCTTTGCCGATAAGATTCCCGGCAACAGTATGGCTATAGCTATTGCATTTGCTCTTGTGGTTTCATTCCCCTTCGCAGTGCTCAACATTCTTCCCGGCTCAATGATGAGTGACGTTATTCAGTACGATACTATCAAGACAGGCGTAAACCAGGAAGGTATCTTCTCTGCGGCTAAGAGCTTTATTACAAAAATGGGTACATCAATCGCAACTATGATGGTGCCCTCACTTATCGCTATCGGTGCCGTTTCAGGTGAAAACGTAACAAGAACAGGTCTTATGGCTGCCGCTGTTGCAGGCGGTGTATTCTGCATCGTTGCTATTGTTGTATTCTGCTTCTATAAGGAAAAAGAAGTGCTTACAGAAATCAAAAAAGCTAAAGAAAGCAAATAATATTTATAGGGGACACGCGTCGCGTGTCCCCTTGAGTTTAGGTGAGTGCTGACGGCAAGGCCGCGGTGGCTCAGGCACAGAACGCCGCAGGCGTTCTGTGAGGGCGGCTGCACCGCCCCGACCGAAGCTGCGCTTCGGTCCCTGAGCCACCGCTTCACCTTTATCGCCAACTTAAAAATATATAATAAAAATCTTGTTAAAATAAATATACTGTGATATAATAATATGAAAACTTATAATCAAGGGGGGAGTAAAGTGAATCTTACTGCTGATCAGCTTCGGGAGCTCAAAGACTGCGAAAGAAATATGCTGAAAACTTTTGTTGATATCTGCAACAAACACTCCATAAAATATTTCGTGCAGGGCGGCACACTTTTAGGCACAGTCAGACATTCCGGTTTTATCCCTTGGGACGATGATGTTGACGTGAGTCTGCACAGAGAGGACTATGAAAGATTCCTCGCAGTTGCAGAAAAAGAGCTTCCTGAATACTACTTTCTGCAGACAAAAGACACTGATCCTGAATACCCCAACAACTTTGCAAAAATTCGTGACAGCAGAACGACGTTTATTGAAACAAGTGCAAAAAATCTCAAGATAAATCACGGCGCATATATAGATATTTTCCCTTTGGATAATTACCCGAGTGGCATAAAAGCTAAGCTTTACGAACTGAAAAAGAAACTTCTTACCTGGAGAATCAATAAGGCTTTTTATATACCAAATATGAGCCTTGTGTCAAAGATTGCTACGATAATCACAATGATACTTTTCCCGTCACTTAAAGGTGCGGTTGCCAAAAGAGAGAAACTCTATAAATCCGTACCAACTTCAGACACAGTTGTAAATAATTCAGGTGCTTGGCTACAAAAAGAGATTATTCCGATAGTATGGGTGCAAAATACTGTTGAAATGGAATTTGAGGGAATAAAGGTCAACGTTTCCGATAAATATGATGAGTGGCTGACTTATGTTTACGGTGATTATATGAGTCTGCCACCCGAAAACGAGAGGGTAGGCCACCACTACGTTGACGTTTTTGATATGAATAAACCCTACACTGAATATATAAATGAGGTGCATTAAGATGAACACATTTAAAGATAAAACCTTACTTATCACAGGCGGTACCGGTTCTTTCGGTAACGCGGTGCTCAAAAGATTTCTCACCACAGATATCGGAGAAATCCGCATCTTTTCACGCGATGAAAAAAAGCAGGACGATATGCGCCACGAATATCAGGCGGCTTATCCCGAATATGCAAACAAGCTTAAGTTTTATATAGGCGATGTCAGAGATATCGCATCAGTACGCAATGCAATGCACGGTGTGGACTATATTTTCCACGCGGCTGCATTAAAGCAGGTACCCTCTTGCGAGTTTTTCCCTATGGAAGCAGTACGCACCAATGTTATCGGCACTGACAACGTACTCACCGCCGCTATTGAAGCAGGCGTAAAGGTTATCATCGGTCTTTCCACTGACAAGGCTGCTTATCCTGTTAATGCAATGGGCACTTCCAAGGCTATGATGGAAAAGGTTATTGTTGCAAAATCACGCACAGTGTCACCCGATAAGACAAAAATCTGCTGCACAAGATACGGCAATGTTATGTGCTCGAGAGGCTCTGTTATTCCTCTTTGGATTGACCAGATTAAAAACGGCAAGCCTATCACAGTTACCGAGCCAAAGATGACCCGCTTTATTATGGCTCTCGAAGAAGCAGTTGATCTTGTACTCTTTGCCTTTGAGCATGGTGTATCAGGCGATATTCTCGTGCAGAAAGCGCCTGCTTGCACAATTGAAACTCTCGCTCAGGCTGTGAAAGAGCTCTTCGGCAGCAAGGACGAAATCAAGGTTATCGGCATCCGTCACGGCGAAAAAATGTACGAGACTTTGCTGACCAACGAAGAATGTGCAAAGGCCGACGATATGGGTAATTTCTACCGCGTACCCTCAGACAAGCGCGACCTCAACTACGATAAATATTTCTCAGACGGTGACACCGAGAGAAATGTTCTTACAGAATTCAACTCCAACAATACTGAAATCCTCGACGTCGAGCAGGTGAAAGAGAAGCTTCTTTCTCTTGAATACATCCGTCAGGAACTTGCAAATTGGGAGAATAAATAAATGAAAATTCTTGTATTGGGTGCCAATGGCTTTGTAGGTAAAAACTTGGTCAGCGCCCTCGAAAACATAAAAAACGGCAAAGACCATCGCTTTCCCGAGCTTATTATTGACGAGATAATGTCATATGACATCGACTCTGATGCAGTTACCCTGTCGAAATATTTAGCTGATGCAGATTTCATTTTCAACCTTGCAGGTGTCAACAGACCCAAAGATCAAAGTGAATTTATGGCAGGCAACTGCGATTTTTTAAATGAAGTCCTCGCTATTCTCAAAGACAAAGGCAACACTTGTCCGATAGTTCTTTCAAGCTCAGTTCAGGCAACCCTTGAGGGAAGATTTGCAGGCAGTGCCTATGGTTTTAGCAAAAAAGCAGGGGAGGATACCCTCATAAAATATAGCGAGGATACCTCTGCTAAGGTTATGATTTACCGTTTTCCGAATATCTTCGGCAAATGGGCAAGACCGAACTATAACAGTGCGGTTGCAACTTTCTGTCACAACACTGCAAATGATTTGCCCATAACCGTCAACGACGAAAATACAGTCCTTGAGCTTTTATATATCGACGACCTTGTGGAAGAAATGATTCTTTGCCTTATGGGTAAAGAACATCGTGTAACAAAGTTCAGCCGTTTTTGTGCTGTGTCCGTAACACATAAAGTTACATTGGGAGAAATTGTAAATCTCCTTGAGTCATTCAAGGCTTTTCCCGAGACTCTTATGATGCCATCCATTGAAAAAGGCTCATTCGCTTATAAGCTTTACTCAACCTATCTTTCATATCTGCCAATGGATAAGGCAATCCACGGTTATGATACAAAAAGTGATTCACGTGGGTCTTTTACCGAGATTATGAAAAGCATAGATAATGGTCAGTTCAGTGTCAATGTGTCACTGCCTCTTGAAACCAAAGGCAATCACTGGCACCACAGTAAGTGGGAAATCTTTCTTGTAGTTTCAGGCAAGGCACTGATTAAAATGAGAAAAATCGACACAGATGAAACGGCAGAGTACATAGTCAGCGGTGAAAAACTGCAGGCTGTGTATATGCTTCCGGGTTACACTCACAGCATAACAAATCTGTCTGACAGTGAAAATCTTGTGACCCTTATGTGGGCAAACGAGACTTTTGATCCGAATAAACCTGATACATATTTTGAAGAAGTATAATCATCGCGTTTTTGATTCTTTTTCCGCGACAGGAAAAAGAATGCCACGCGGCGAGCGGAAATAATCCGAAAGGAAAAACAATTTATGGAAATGAAACTTGATTATTCCGATATAAATTTCAAAGATAACGGCAGATTAAAGCTGCTGATTATCGTGGGTACACGCCCTGAAATCATCAGACTTTCAGCCGTGATTAAAAAGTGCCGTAAATATTTTGACTGCGTGCTTGCACATACAGGTCAGAATTACGACTATAACCTCAACGGCATATTTTTCCGTGACCTTAGTCTCGACGAGCCAGAGGTTTATATGAATGCTGTCGGCGACGACCTCGGTGCAACTGTAGGCAATATCATCAACTGCTCATATAAGCTGATGAATCAGATTAAACCTGATGCACTTCTTATCTTAGGCGACACAAATTCCTGCCTTAGTGCCATTGCCGCAAAGAGACTTCATATCCCCATTTTCCATATGGAAGCAGGCAACAGATGTAAAGATGAGTGTCTGCCTGAAGAAACAAACCGCAGAATTGTCGACATCATCTCCGATGTCAATATGGCATACTCCGAGCACGCAAGACGTTATCTTCACGAGTGCGGTCTGCCCAAAGAAAGAACTTATGTCACGGGTTCTCCCATGGCAGAGGTTTTAAGAGCAAACTTAGACAGCATCGAAAAGTCAGACATTCTTTCAAAGCTCGGTCTTAAAGCCAAAAACTACATTCTTCTTTCTGCTCACAGAGAGGAAAATATTGACAACGATAAAAACTTCATATCCCTTTTCACCGCCATCAACAAAATGGCTGAAAAGTACGATATGCCCATTCTTTACTCTTGCCACCCGAGAAGTAAGAAGCGCCTTGAAAACAGCGGTTTCGTGCTTGACAGCAGAGTAATTCAGCACGAGCCTCTTGGCTTTCACGACTATAACTGTCTGCAGATGAACGCTTATTGTGTTGTGTCTGACAGCGGTACTCTTCCCGAGGAATCAAGCTTCTTCACCTCAATCGGCAAGAGCTTCCCTGCTGTGTGCATCAGAACTTCAACGGAGCGTCCCGAGGCACTCGATAAGGCTTGCTTCATTCTTGCCGGCATAGACAAAGACAATCTTCTTCGCTCTGTGGACACTGCCGTGACAATGAACGACTGCGGTGATATAGGCATTCCCGTTGGTGATTATACTGATGAAAATGTTTCTACCAAGGTAGTTAAAATCATCGAAAGTTATACAGGTATAGTTGACAAGTTTGTCTGGAGAAAAGGCTGATATTATGATTTCTAAAAGAACAAACCTTGATGCGGCTGATGTGCTGAAGTTTGTGCTTTCCATAACGATTGTAGCGACACACACGTCACTGTTTGAGGGGTACATAACACCTCTTGTGCGACTTGCGGTACCTGCGTTTTTTATGATTTCGGGCTACTTCTTTTTCAGCAAAATCAACAGCTGCGACAGCAAAGCAAAACAAAAAGCATATCTCAAAAAGAGTGTAACTCACAACCTGAAGCTTTATTTTTTCTGGTTTATAGTGCTTTTGCCGCTGACACTTTATATAAGAAAATATCACACAATGGGCATTGTCGGCGGTATCGGGCATCTTGTGCGCGACTTCTTATTCGGCTCAACATTTCAGAGCTCCTGGTACATAATAGCCCTGATAACAGGCTTTGCAATTGTGCTGTTTTTATCAGATAAGCTCCCGCAGTCAGCTCTCATAATCATAGGTGTGATATGCTATATACCGTCGCTTTTATCATCAAACTATGAATTTTTACTCTCATATTTTGATAGTCTCAGAGCAATGGGGGAAAGCCTGTCTCAGGTTTTCCTGCTTCCTTGCCGTAATTTCTCCGTTGGCATACTCTATATTGCAATGGGTAAATATCTCGCGGAAAAAAACTATGAAGGCAAGACAAAGAGATATACAGTAACATTTCTTTTAGCTTTTGCTGCTTTGGTTGCAGAGTTTCTTGCACTCAGATTCAGCGGTGTTGAGATAAAAAATACCGACTGCTATATTGCTGTGCCCTTTGCGGCTTATTATCTTTGCAAGGTGTTTCTGACACTGGATATAACCTGCAAACATTCAATTGTACTCAGAAAAATCAGCACCGTATCTTACTGTGCTCATATGGCGGTATTTATGGTGGTGGGAAAAGTCTTTAAGATTTTTGATATCCCCGATTGGCAGAATGTTCTTCATTTTGCATTTACACTTTTATTTACACATATTTTATCCCTTGTGCTTATAAAATTAACAGAATACAAGGCCTTCAGATTTCTGAAGTGCTCACATTAAAGAGGTTAGTTATGAAAAAGATTGTAAAAAAAATTATAGTTGTAATTCTTGTTATTTCACTTGTCGGTTTGGGAGTTTTAACTAAGCAGGTATATGACAGAGTTTTCAGCACAATAGGCAGAATTGATCACGAGGGCATTGTCACTATCGACCCTGAAAACGAGGATTTTGAAACAACTCCTGCAGGTGAAACGACAGAGCAGGAGCTGGCAGAAAAGATTGAAAATTATCTTTTTCCCACGGTTGAGCCGATTGATCACAGCCCGCTCATGAATATTCTCATTGTGGGTCAGGATCACAAGCCCGAGGACAATACAAGACAAAGAAGCGATGTTATGATGCTTTGCTCTTACAACAGAGAGACCAACGAGGTGCATATCACATCCTTCCTTCGTGACCTTTATGTCAAGCTCCCCGGCGGATATTCACACAACAAGCTC
>JAZRDY010000201.1:0-9038 GCA_045660525.1 Acutalibacteraceae bacterium
AAAATCCCTGCTTTACCGTCAGGTTGGCGAGGGGGGCTCAGGAAATCCGCAATGCGGATTTTGCCGGCGGAACGCGGTTCCGCCGGCTGTGTGCGGCTGCGCCGCACACCCTGGGCCGCCGCCCCACCGCTTGCACTACGACACAATTTCAGCAATCTCCCCTGCCGTGAGTGCCTGCTGCAAAGCTGTATTTATGCCCATTGCAATAAGATGCGCAGCTTTATCAATAAGGCTGTCTATTTCTTTCGGCGTAACTATCATCTGTCGGTGTTCGCTAAAATCCATATCCGGCAAATCCACACCTGCTTTTTCAAAAACATCCGTAGCCATAGTCAGAGCATCAACCACTGTCGGCACGCCTATTGCAATAACGGGAACACCCAATGTTTCTTTATTAATTGCCTTGCGACGGTTCCCTACTCCCGACCCCGGTGAGACTCCTGTATCACATAATTGCACGGTATTGCCGAGTCTTGCAGTCTCTCTTGAAGCAAGTGCATCAACAACAATAACACACGACGGTTCAATTTTTTCAACCACTCCGCCGATAATTTCAACAGTTTCAACTCCTGTTTTTCCGAGCACTCCCGGTACAATTCCGGCCACACTGCGGAGCTTACCGAGACCCAGACTCTCTGCAAATTCACTGCTGATATGCCTCGTGGCAAGTAAAAGATCAAGACATTTCGGCCCCAGTGCATCAGGAGTGATGTCTTCATTTCCGAGACCCGCCACAAGTACCGTGCCCTCATCAGGCAACAATAATCTTAAATTTTCACTAAGCACTTCACACACCGCTGAAAAGGTCTGATTGCTCTTATAGAGATTTTCCGTCTCAAGAGTTATATATTTCCCTTTAGGCTTGCCGATAAGTCTTTCGCCTTCTTCATTTATAATTTTTATAGTAGTAACTTTAACGGAATCTTTAATTTCTGCATGAGATAATACACCGTCAAGTTTCTCTTTTTCGTGATATTCCTGCCTTTCAATGGCAAGATCTGTGCGAAAATTCATTTTTTTCACCTCAAACTATTGCATTATTTGAAAATATATAGTATTATTATCGGCGTATGAAAAAAAGTCTATCCAAATTTGCAAAAATATCTTGCAATTTTTCAAAAAAAGTGATATGATGTCTTTTGCATGACGGTATTAAGAGGAGGTGTAAATTATGCCAAACATTAAATCAGCAAAGAAGCGCGTTCTCGTTAGCGCAACAAAGCAGGCTCGTAACAAGTCAGCTAACTCAGCTCTTAAGACAGCTCTTAAGAAGGCTAACATTGCAATCGAGACAAACGCTGAAGATAAGGAAGCAGCTGTAAAGCTTGCAGTTAAGATGATCGACCAGGCTGTTGCTAAGTGTCTTCTTCACAAAAATAACGCTGCAAGAAAGAAGTCAGCTATCGTAACAAAGCTCAACGCTTCAAAATAATCAGCAAACCTATAAGATTATGAGACGGTTTTTTTACCGTCTCTTTTTCTTTTCCGAACGTTTATATTCATTACATATTCCTAACACAAAATAATGCGATAATATAATACAGTTGAATATTATCCTATAATGTTATATAAAAACCTATATATTAATAAAAAAACAATTGAATTTTAACAAGTTTCGTGATAATATTTACACAGTATCATTTTGGAGGACTCTGTATTATGAAAAAACAGTTTTCAAAATCGCTGATATTATTTGCGCTTATTATCAGCCTTATGGCTCTTATGGGCTTATCTGCAAGTGCAAAAACTGTTATATCAGGTGATTTTGTTTTTGAGACTGCATCTTCGGGTGCTACCCTGAAAGAATATAAAGGCAAGGCTGCCGAGGTTGTTATCCCCTCGAAGGTAGACTCCTATAATGTCACCTCAATCGGCGACGAAGCTTTCTGGCAAAATAAAACAATGACTTCCGTTGAAATTCCCTCAACGGTCACATCAATCGGTAAGTCCGCGTTCACCGAATGCACTAACCTTACAAAAGTAGTTTTACCCTCATCGGTAAAAGCTGTCGGTGACAGTGCTTTCTGGTATTGCACCGGTCTTAAAAAGATAGTTATTCCCGAGACAGTAAAATCAATCGGCAAAGACGCTTTCAAAGGCTGCGACAATCTTACGGCATATATTATTGAAGGCTCATACGGTGAAGAATACATAAAAGGCATTTCAACTGTCAAGCTCGGTTACAGATATGCAAAAGAAATGACTCTCAACTACACTTCTCTTAAAGTCGGTCTCACAGCAGAAAGACAGATTAAAACTACCTTCTCTCCTGAAGCTGTCTACTCTTCAAAAGTAACTTATAAATCCTCCGACAAAAACGTTGTCACAGTTTCATCAAGCGGTAAAATCAAAGCTGTGGGTATAGGTAAAGCAACAATCACAGTTACTTCTTCCGACGGCAGTAAGCTCAGCAAAACCATCGCCGTTACAGTAAACCCTCAGAAAGTTAAAACTTTAAAGAAAACCGAAGCAACCGCTGACAGTGTTATACTCACCTGGAGCAAAATCACAAATGCAACGGGATACAAGCTTTACAAATACAATGCGACCAAGAAAACTTGGGACTGCATTTCAACCACATCCAAAACATCATTCACAGACAAAAATATCGCAATGGGCGATACCGCAAAATATAAAGTACGCGCTTATACCAAGCTCAAGACAGCAACTCACTATGGTGAATACTCACCTGAGCTCGAAGTTGTAATGGCAAAGCCCGGCACTGTTTCAAAGCTGACAGCAGCAGCCGCAGAAAATTACGCAAAGCTCTCTTGGAAAGCTGCAGAAAATGCCAACGGTTACAGAGTTTATCTCTATGACTCAAAAACAGAAAAGTTTGTCAAGAAAGTTTCAACAACCTCTCTTGAAGCGAAAATAACAGGACTTAAAGACAATACAGAATATAAATTTGCAGTTCAGGCTTATTACAAAATTTCATCAGACAAAGTAGTTTTCAGCGATAAGCAGACAGAAACTGTTGTAGCCACCCGCCCCGTAAGTGTCAGCGGTCTCACCTATGACAAAAACGCAGTATATTTTGACAAGATTACTCTCAATTGGAAAGGTCTCGGCAATATAAGCGGCTATGAGATTTACATTCTCAACAACTCAACCAAGCAGGAACAGACCAAGAAAGTTGCAAAAGATCAGACAAGCTGTGCAATAACTTCTCTCAGCAGCAACACTAAATACACCTTTAAAATCAGAGCTTACACTCAGAGAGAATCTGGCACCGTATACAGCTATTATTCATCATCACTTTCAGTCACAACTCTTTCTCTTCCTGCCACAAGTCAGGCAGCCTTCGATTCATTTATCGAAGCTCTCAACAACACCAAAAACTATAAAGATAACGCTGTTCTTTCCAGAGATGTTGCAATTAAGGATTTCAGCGGACACAAAAACGACACTATTCTCAACAACATTGCCGTTGCTTCAACAAATCTCTATAAATTCTCTGACGGTAAAACTGCAGACGGCAAGGTTATATCATCATTCATCGGCCCCGCTGATATCAACAGTACCCTCGGTTTTAGCGATATAAACGCAGATTCAGTTAAATTCAAAGCTAACGGCTCAGGTTACGATATCACCTTCTCTCTCAATTCCGAAGGTGAATCAGCCGATAAAAACTCACTTATCACAAACACTGTTGACTGGTCAAAAATCAAAAATACAGCAAGCGGTTTCACACTTGTTTCCTGCAACTATTCAGGCACCACAGTCACAGCAAAAATTCAGGACGGTCTTGTCAGCTATATGGAAATTTCAATGCCCATTGAGGTTTCATTCAAAACAGGTCTCACGACCGTTTATTCATTCACTCAAACTATTGTTACAACAACAGCATTTGTTGCAGTTTAAGGAGGTCTCTATATGAAAAAACTTAACAAATCATTTGTCTCAGCTATCGTTGTTTTGGTACTCACCCTTATACTTTCAGTTTCTGTTTTTGCGGCAAACGAAATCGGCAGAGTTACCAACCTCAAAGCTTCAACAGTAACAGATAATGCAGTTACACTTACATGGAATGCTGTATCAGGTGCAAGCGGATACAGATTGCAGTATTGCGAAGTCAACGGCACAAACCAGACTGCCTGGACAACTCTTTCAGATGCCATTAAAACAACCACATATACAGTTAAAAGCCTGAAAATAGGCAAAACTTATAAATTCAAAGTTCTTGCATATAAACAGACAACAGGTCTTTTCGGCACAACCTCAACAAAATACGGCTCATACAGCAATGAAGTCAGTGTAAGCAACACTCTCGGCAAGGTAACAAACCTCAAGGTTGCTACAACCACTCCCACCAAGGTTAAGCTTACCTGGTCAAAGGTCAACGGTGCAGACGGCTATCTTGTGCAAAAGCAGGTTGACGGCAAATGGAAAAACGTTAAATCAACAACCTCCACAAGCTATACAGTTACAGGTCTTAAGACAAACACAACCACTCCCTTCAGAGTCAGAGCATATGTAACAATCAACGGTTCAAAGGTTTACAGCTCAGTTTCTTCAACTGTCAAAGGTACAACATCAGTGCCCAAGATTGAAAATTTCAAGCTTACATCAACAAGTACATCAACAGTTAAGCTTTCCTGGTCGTCTGCAAGCGTATCAGGCTATCAGATTTTCAAAAAGACCGGCTCAGGTTCATGGAAAAAATATCAGACTATCTATTCAAAATCAACTCTTTCTTTTACAGATAAAAACCTCAAGCTCGGCACTAAGTATTATTACAAAGTAAGAGGCTTCTATAAAGCATCAAACAAAACATACTACGGTGATTTCACAATCTCCAAAAGCATTACAGCTTCACTCCCTGCAGTTGTAGGTATTCAGCTTTCATCTATCACAAAAACAAAAGCAGTTATTACCTGGGATAAGGTTGCAGGCGCTCAGGGCTATCAGGTTTATGATTACTCATCAGGCTCTGCAGTTAAGCTTCCCACTGTAGCAACAAACAGAACAGCTATTGATATCACAGACGGCAACGTATACAAAATCAAAGTCAGAGCTTATACAAAGGCCACCTCAGACGGTAAAACTGCAACCGGTACCTTCTCTGATGTTTATGAAATCTATTCAACACCTGCACAGACAACAAATCTTCAGGGTAAAGTGCTTTCCGACGGTTCATTGGAATTCACCTGGAACAAGGTAAAGAATGCTCACGGCTATACTCTCTATGTGCTCAACAACAGCACAAAACAGTATGAAAAGCTCTCGCACACAGATACCAACTCAATAGTTATAGAAAACAATAATCTTCCCGGTCTCAATTTCAGAGTTGCAGCTTATGTTAAAAACAGCGGCGTTTTCCTTTACGGCGGCGTTTCTGAAACAATCTTTATGAAGGTTATCAAAACTCCTGTACTTACTGTAGGAAGATGCACCGAGACCGATATCACTCTTAATTGGACAGATGTATCAGAAGCTGACAAATATGTCCTTGAAAAATTTGACTTTGACAAAAACCAGTGGACAGAAGTTGTTGCAGACGGCATCAACTCAGACAGATACACTGATTCAGGCACAACGGCAAGAGGCGCTCTCTACCGCGTTTATGCAAAAAACAATTCAGGCATAAGAAGTGCTGTTTCAAATGAGGTTTTCGCAGCTACCACAGGTATTACCGTTACACAAGACGGTGCAGCTCAGACCATTTCGTGGCCCGCAATCAAAGATGCTGCACGATACAGAGTGCTTGCAAAATATGCAGACAGCGACAGAGGTCTTAACCGTATTATTTCAAACGTAACAACAAACTCAGCCGTTGTTTCTCTCACTCCCGGCACTATTCAGTCTTTATCGGTTTATGCTTATACCGCAGACGGTGACCTTATCACAACACCCGTGGTATCAGAGCTTATTTTCAAAGTGGATGATTTCAAAATTCTCTCTGCAAGCCATCCTCATTATGACCACAGTGTCAACTCACAGCTTCTCTATCTTGTTGAATCTATCAACAAAACCAAACACGAAGCAGGCACTGTTACAGTTAATGCAAAATCAACCGTTAACTACACCACCGAAAAGTTCTTTGTCAATAACACAACAATCAGCGGTAAGGATATTGAAGGTCTTATTGAGCTTATCAATCTTCTGACAAGCACAGATAAAGATAAAAACGAGCTTGATGATATCGCTCTCAACGGCAAAGAAATAACAGACGAAACCCTTACCTTCACAGATCTTATCGCTAAAAATGAAGACGGTAAATATGTCAGCCTCGCAAGATATATTGATCCTTCAGAAGAAGAGTATGCTTATCTTTATGCAAGTGAAAACCCGTCAGCGTGGAAAGACGGCGTTAAATCTGTAACAGTTACTCCCCTTTCAAACGGCGGATATAAATTCACCGTTGAGCTTTATGAAGAAACCTTCGGCAACGAAACAAATGTCAGCAATGCATTCTATCATCCCGGTTTCGTAACAACAATCGCTTCATTGGGATATTTTTCAGACGGTGATCTTGAAAATCAGCTGACAACTGTCGGTGATACCACGATCATGGCAGTAATAAACGCAGACGGTACCCTCGATTCATATCAGGTAACATCACCTTATTCAATGAAGATGAAAACAGGCGTTGACGGAGTCAGCGGCATAAAGAGCTTCGGTATGCAGATCAAAGGCACTGTTTCTTCAGGTTACACATTCACAAGATAAAAAACGGACTTTTTTTCAAGGGGTACACTGAGTATCCCTTGAAGTATTCGAAAAAGAGGTATATATGGAATTTAAAAAACTCGTAAGAATACTATCAATTGCAGCAATAGGCGTATGGCTTTTCTGCCTTTCTTTTCTCGTAGCATATCAGGTTACAGAGAAACAGGCACAGAAACAAACCACCGTTCCGCCGCAGATTGTTACAAACACACCTATAAATCAGGGCGACAATACCCCTACAACACAGCCGACACAACCTATACCCACAAACCCCATAATTGATGTCAACGCAACAACCGAACCTACTCAGGCTCCCGTGCAGGGCGATGCAACTACACAGCCTACCCAGGCACAGCAGACTTCAAACATACCCTCAACCAAGTCTGAAATTATTGCAGCTTATGTAAACGGCATCAACACTCTCAAGGCTACTCCCAACTTCACTTGTCTTAGAGTCAGCAAGCTCAATGTTTCAATTGACAAAATCAGCGGTGGCAGCATAGTTGAAAAGGCTGCAAATATGGTTATCGAGCAAAATCAGATACCACCTACTACATATACATTTATAAATGGTGTGGACGCGTCTTCAGGCGCTACTCCTATGGGAATTCTCCCCCCGCCCAACAAGCAGAGCATTATCAATGAAGGCTTTGTAAGAAGTGCCACAGCCACTCCTACAGCAGACGGCGGATACACAATGAGAATTGATCTTAACGATGAAGCTCATATCTATCCCGGTCAGGCAGACAACCTTGTGAACATAGTTGAAGTTGTTGATACCTCAGCGCTTATTCCTGCTCAGGCAACCACTCACTATATCGAGATTTATTACTCAGGTGTTTATGTTACAGCTACCTTTGATGCTCAGGGCAGAATGACCTACACCAAAAACTATATGGAAGTTAAAGAGATGCGCGGTTCAGGTTCAATGATGGGCTTTACAATGACCGTTGAGGGCCACGGCGACTTCTACGGTGAGTACTCAATAACCTACTGATAAAATTTAAACAAAATATAGTGGTAAAAACATTGACAACACCCTATATAAATGTTATAATTAACCATACTTAAATATATGGAGGAACAGTAAAATGGAAACTTTCAAGAAGATCGCTAAAGTTGTTGCTATTATCCTTGCTATCGTTGCAGCTATCGCAGCTGTTTACTATGCAGTTACAAAGATTATCGAAAAGAAAAAGATGAAGAACGCAGACGAAAGAGAAAACTATGTTTCATGCGCAAGCTGTGATGCAGACTTCATTTCAGAAACAGTAGCATAATCACAAATAAAAAGATAAGAAGCTATGGTTAAGTCCGTAGCTTCTTTTTTTGTTTCACTTATCCTTAGGCTTGGCAAAAAGACTAACAATCAGTCCACTGAGCACTGCAGCCATAATGCCCACACTTGCCGACGTAAACGGACCGCTTATGGCGCCGAGAAGCCCCTTTTCCATAACAGCCTGCCTTGTACCCTTGGCGAGGGCATAACCGAAACCCGTCAGCGGTGTGGTGGCTCCTGCACCTGCAAAGTCAACTAAGGGCTCATAAACTCCCACTGCACCGAGGACTACCCCGAGCACCACAAACAGCACAAGCACCTTGCCCGGGGTCATTTTGGTGAAATCTATAAGCAACTGCCCTATTATGCATATTCCCCCGCCTACGGCAAATGCTTTCAGCAAATCAAGAACTATATCCATATCACATCACCTTAAACTTTGAAATCGTAGTCTTGCACTTGTCCATATTGCAGAAAAATGCCAGAGCAAGTACCACAACAGTTGCCACGCAAATAATTTTTTTGATGTAATAGACATATTTCGAGCAGGTCACAAGACAGCAAAGACACTTGATAGTTTTAATCAGATTCATAATTTCACCCCTTTCTGAAGTTAACAAGATGCGCAATACCCGGTATAGTCTGTCCCTGAAGCGACGACACCGTTGACATAAGTGCACCCGTTGCGATGAAAAGTATATTTTTGTATTTTCCCTTGTGCAGACCTGATAAGATGTGCGAGCACAGCACACTGCCGCTGCAACCGCATCCCGAGCCCCCTGCATGGACATCCTGAGTATCGCGGTCATAAATCATCAGTCCGCAGTCTTTGTGTATACCCTCGAGATCTATTCCCTCTTCCTTTAGCATAAGCTCGCATAAAAGCTCAGAACCAACTGAACCGAGGTCGCCTGTGAATATAGCATCGTAATCTGACGGCTTGGTGCCCGTATCTGAGAGGAAGTCGGCTATGGTTTTCTTTGCGGCGGGGGTAAATGTCAAGAGAAAACCATAAAATTTTTCAAAATCCCGAAACCCTTGATTTTACTGGGTTTTCGGCACTTCAATTATGGGTGCAGCTATGGGG
>JAZRDY010000202.1:0-8838 GCA_045660525.1 Acutalibacteraceae bacterium
TTATGTGCTTAGTAAACCCACTCATATCAGCGTGATTTTATGAAAGTATTTTATGCAAATTTTACTAACTTTCATCAGACCCTTGACTTGAAAAAATATTACTGATATAATATACAGGTAAATTTAATACTTTCCTTATTAAGAGTAGCGGAGGGAACAGGCCCGTTGAAGCTCGGCAACCTACGTTTGCAAGGTGCTAAATCCTGCGGTTTGACCGGAAGATAAGGCTTTATATCTGCGGTCGAATGCGGCCGCAGTTTTTGTTTGCTCTGATAATTGGTAATTCAAAATATTTAATATAAAGGAGTTATAAAAATGGCAAGATTTCTTTTTACATCAGAATCAGTAACAGAAGGACATCCCGATAAAATCTGCGACCAGATTTCAGACGCAGTCCTCGACGATATTTATGCACACGATCCTCAGGCTCGTGTTGCTTGCGAAACAACAGTAACAACGGGTCAGATCCTTGTTATGGGTGAAATCAGCTCAACACATAAGCCTGACGTTGCAAAGATTGCAAGAAAGGTAGTTTGCGACATCGGTTATGATGACGGTGCTAAGGGCTTTGACGGTAATGCTTGTGCAGTTCTCGTTGCTCTTGACGAACAGTCACCTGACATCGCTATGGGCGTTGACAAGTCACTTGAGCTCAAAGGCGGCGAAGAAGATGCTTACAACCTTCATGGTGCAGGCGACCAGGGTATGATGTTCGGCTTTGCTTGTGACGAAACCCCCGAGCTTATGCCTCTGCCCATCTCACTTGCTCACAAGCTTTCAAAGAGACTTACAGAAGTACGCAAAAACGGCACTCTTCCTTATCTCAGAGCTGACGGCAAAAGCCAGGTAACAGTACAGTATGACGAAAACGGCAAGCCTGAAAGCGTAACTGCAGTAGTTGTATCATCACAGCACAGCGCTGATGTTGAGCTCGCTCAGATCAGAGAAGACATTACAAAATATGTAATTGAGCCTATCATCCCCGCTGAATTTATGACAGCAGAAACAAAGATTTATGTTAACCCCACAGGTCGTTTCGTAACAGGCGGTCCTCAGGGTGACAGCGGTCTTACAGGAAGAAAGATTATTGTTGACACTTACGGCGGATACTCACGTCACGGCGGCGGTGCATTCTCAGGTAAGGACCCCACAAAGGTTGACAGAAGTGCTGCTTATGCTGCAAGATATGTTGCAAAGAATATCGTTGCTGCAGGCCTTGCTTCAAAGTGCGAAGTTCAGCTTGCATATGCTATCGGTGTTGCTAAGCCCGTATCAGTTATGGTTGATACTTTCGGCACAGGCACAATCAGCGACGATAAGATCAGCGAAATCGTTAATAAGGTATTTGATCTTCGTCCTGCTGCTATTATTGATACACTCAAGCTCAGAGCTCCCATCTATCGTCAGCTTGCGGCTTACGGTCACGTGGGCAGAGAAGACCTTGATGTTCAGTGGGAAAAGACTGACAAGGTTGACGAAATCAAGAAATATTTATAATATTGCAACGCGATTTACTCGGCGAGTAGAGGGAAACCTTTACCCGCCGTTTGTAATTTGAATGTTGCAGAAAGAGTGCTGTTATGGAATTCAATGAAAAACTGCAAGAACTGCGAAAAAGTAAAAATCTGACTCAGGAAGAGCTTGCACAACAATTATATGTTTCGAGAACTGCAATTTCAAAATGGGAATCGGGCAGAGGTTATCCTAACATTGAGTCGCTGAAAGCTCTTGCTAAGTTTTTCTCGGTAACAGTTGATGAGCTTCTTTCAGGCGAAGAAGTGTTGACTATTGCTGAGGAAGACGGAAAACAAAACCGAAAGTATTTATGCGATATGGTTTACGGGCTTCTTGATCTGAGTGTTGCTATGTTCTTTTTTCTGCCTTTTTTCAGAGAAAACTCAGGTGATACAATAAGCGGAGTTTCTCTTCTCAGCCTTAGTGGAATTTCTTCATACACAAAGACTGCTTATTTTATTGCTGTTATATGCATTTTTGCAATGGGTGGTATTACTCTTGCTTTTCAGCGGTGGGATAACAGCTTTTGGATATCTTGCAAGAGCAGAATATCGGAGTTTATGACAGTGGCAGCCTTGCTGATATTTATTATAAGTCAGCAACCTTATGCAGCAGTTTTTATGCTTGTTTTTCTTTTGATAAAAGGATTGCTGATAATAAAAAGCAGATGACACGAGAAGTACCGCAGATGTGACACCTTGTTTCTTGAGAGTTTTTGACCTTTAATATAAAGTGTAATCAAGCAAAAGCTTAATACGCAAAAGAAAGGTTGATTTAAATTGAAAAGAAAAACAAAGGGTGATTTTTATTCTGCGGCATCGTTTTTTGTTCTGTTTGTATTATGGACTGTAGCCGTAAAGTTTGTTGACGTCAGACCTATCGGACCAAATGCTTCGAGTGTGGGATTTGCCGCTGTCAACGGCTTAGTCCATAGCTTCACGGGTGTGCATATGTCGCTTTATACTCTTACGGATTGGCTGAGTTTTGTGCCTGTAGGTATTGTTGCAGGTTTCGCAATTCTCGGATTTATACAGTTGGTGAAGAGTAAAAGCATATTAAAAGTAGACTGTGATATTTTAATTCTCGGTTGTTTTTATGCGGCGGTAATGGCGGTATATATATTATTTGAAGCGGTTGTTATCAATTACAGACCTGTATTGATTAACGGTATTCTCGAAGTATCGTATCCCTCATCGACAACAATGCTTGTAATGTGCATTATGCCAACAGCTGCTATGCAGTTAAAAAGCAGAATAAAAAATGAAAAAATCAGAAGATGGATAGTGTGGCTAATCTTTGTATTCACTGTACTGATGGTTTTGGCAAGATTGATTTCCGGAGTACATTGGTTCAGTGATATAGTGGGAGGCGCCTTGCTGAGCACGGCTCTTGTAATGTCATACCGCGGTTTAATCAAAATTAAATCTTAACAGAAAGCAAAAAAAGTAGCAGACAAAAATCTGCTACTTTAATATTTATTTCAGGTTGGCGCGGGGAGTGATTCGCGCAATTCATAATTCCGCATTCCGAATTAATAAAGTGAGTACACCTGTAAGCCGGGTTCTGTCTTTTAAGGCAGTCATCTATCCAGACGACGGATTGCTCCGTAGTTCAAGCCACCTTTCGGTTTTCGTCCAGCTGACGTATCATATCCTGTCGGTGTTGCTTCGGGTAGGGTTTACATGGCCATAAAGTCTCCTTTATGCCGGTGAGCTCTTACCTCGCCTTTCCATCCTTACCGTAAGCTGAATGCTTACGGCGGTTTATTTCTGTTGGACTTTCCCTAAGGTCGCCCTCGGCGGCTGTTAGCCGTTACCCTGCTGTGTGAAGCCCGGACTTTCCTCACGCTCCTTATGGAGCCCGCAACTGCCCAGTGTACTCACAATGTTATATTTTACACAAAATCTCTCTTGTTGTCAATGGGTGCAATCGGTGGGGGATGGGGCTGAGCGAAATCGCCCTTGGGCGATTTCAGCAGCGGCTCCCTCGGGGAGCTGCTGCGCGCCGAATTTTATTCGGCGGCTCAGCCCCCCCTTGACCTTACAGCAGACGGTTTTAATAATATTTTACATCTTCCTTAAGAAACAGTGAAGAAATAAAAAAATACTTGCCATTTAAGGAACTTTGAGTTAAAATATAATGAAGAATGTTATTGGAGGATACTATGGACGATATATATTTTTCCGATAAAAAGAAAAAAATTCCCAAAGCTGAACCCTCTGAAACAAGAAGAATTGTTACAGACAGGTTCGTTGATAACAATTATAGCGACGAAGATACCGATATAAAAAGTCACGGCTCAAAAACTGTGTCAGATAAAAATTTCAAGGTTAATCTTCCTGATTTTGATATGGATATGCCTGAGCCGGGTCATATAACAGCACCATCTAAGGATATTTATTCTTCCTCAGGTGTGAGAACACCCCAGGGCAGACGCATGTCATCTGAGAAAAGCATACCAAATGTTCCTCGCAGACCCGTTTCTCCCGAAAGCATAAGAACACCTCAGGGTCAGAGAATGGCAAGTGCACAAAGACCTCCCGTTCAGAGAACTCAGCGCCCTGTTCCACCACAGCAGAGAAGTCCCAAGGGTGCACCTGCAAGAAGAAAATCAGGTAACAAAGCAAAAATAGCTCTTGGTTTATTCGGTGTTTTTGTTGTGCTGTTGTTAGGCGTTTTTCTTTACGGATATTCAGCTCTCGGCGGACTCAACTATGATGATTCAATCGGTGAAAACATTTATCTTAAAGACAGTGATTTGCTTCACGATGAGAATATCAGAAATATCCTTTTTATAGGCAGTGACGCAAGAGAAGGTCTTGACGGTCAGCGTTCTGACTCAATGATACTGTTTTCTATTGACAAGACAAACAGAGAAATAAAGCTCACTTCATTTCTTCGTGACAGCTATGTATATATTCCCTCAAAGGGCTATAATACCAAGCTCAATGCCGCTTTTAATTATGGCGGCGCACAGCTTCTTATGGATACCATAGAGTATAACTTCGGAGTTGACATTGACGACTATGTTATGGTGGATTATGATGTTTTCATAGATCTTGTTAATCTTTTAGGCGGTATCACAATTAACGATGTAACGGAAAAAGAAGCAAAATATATGCAAGAGCAGGTTAACAGACCTAACTTTAAAGCAGGTACCAACAAAAATGTTGACGGCAGAACAGCAATGTGGTATTGCCGTATAAGATATGTTGATAACGATTTCGGCAGAACTCAGCGACAGAGAAAGGTCATAACGGCTATTATTTCAAAAGCTACCAAGACCAATCCTTTCAAGCTTGTTGATGTTGTAAAGCAGGTGCTTCCGAATATCTCAACAAATATCGACAGAAACGATTTGCTGTCTTTAGGTATGGGTGCATTTGCATATATGAGATACGACATCAAACAGCAGCAGATTCCCGCTGAGGGTACATGGTGGAACCAGAGAGTCAACGGTCAGGATGTGCTGAAGCTTAATTTTGAAAAAAACAAAGAAATTATCAAAGACTTTATATACGACTGATATAAAGCGGATATCTATCGAGATATCCGCTTTTGGTATATTAAGACTTTATCTGTAAAAAATATATCTGTATAAATATATTAAAGGATGGATTTTATGGATAAAGTGAACACTCTGAAAGAACTGTTAATTACCAGCGAGAGAAATTACAGAGATAATGCTGCATTTTTACTTAAAGACAAAGGCGGAGCCATATACGAAGTTACCTATGAAAAATTTAAGTTCGACTGTGAGTGTCTTGGAACTGCACTTATATATGAGCTTGATGCTAAAAATAAAAATGTTGCAATTTTTATGGCTAATTCATATCAGTGGTGTGTGTCATATCTTGCTGTTGTGGGGGGCGTCGGCACAGTGGTACCCTTAGACAAAGAGCTTCCCTGCAACGAGTTTTATAACATTGCAGAGTTTGCGGAAATTGACACAGTTATAACTGACGAATACGGTTATAAGGTTATTTCAAAGATGCAGGAAAAAAAGAAATTCCTTAAGATTATCTTAGTCGGCAACACAGCATATGAAGATGTGATTTTGTTTGAGCAGCTTATTGCCAAAGGTAAGGATCATATCAGTTGCGGGAAAAGGGATTATCTTGATGCTGTGACATATCCCGAAGAAACGGCGGCACTGCTTTTCACCTCGGGTACTACGGGTATGACAAAGGGTGTTATGCTCAGTAACAGCAACATCTGCTCTGATCTGGATGCTGTCAGACAGTCTGTAAGCCTTAATGAAAGCGATGTCAGCTTTTCGGTTTTACCTTTGCACCATACCTATGAGGCGATAGCTTTTCTGATGATAATCAGCTGTGGTGGAGCAATAAGCTTTTGCGAGAGCTTCAGACACTTAAGGGAAAATTTCAGCGAATACAGACCTACAATTTTTGTTACTGTACCATTGCTTTTAGAGAATCTTCATAAGAGAATAACCTCAAGAATGGAAGAAGAGGGCAAGGGCAATGCCGCAAGACTTATAACCAAAGTTTCTACGGTACTTCCTGCAGAGTCGAGAAAGAAGATTTTTTCGGAAATTCACGGTTTTTTCGGAGGCAGACTCAGACTTATTATCTGCGGTGCGGCGGCGTTACAGAAACAGACTGCCAAAGATTTTTTATCATACGGCATACCGGTTGTTATAGGTTACGGACTTACGGAATGTTCGCCTATTGTAATATGCAACAATGATGCATCTCCTACGGTTGATACTGTAGGCAAACCGATTTCGGGGGTAGAGGCTAAAATTGTAAATCCCGATGAAAACGGTATTGGAGAAATTGCTGTCAAGGGTCCTATGGTTATGAAGGGTTATTATAAAAACAAAGCTCAGACAGACAAAGTTATGATTGACGGTTGGTTTCATACGGGCGATATGGGCTTTGTTGATAAAAACGGAAACTATCATATTACGGGCAGATGCAAAAACGTGATTGTAACAGCTAACGGAAAAAATATTTATCCCGAGGAGTTGGAATATTATCTCTCAAAAGAAAATGTAATAAGCGAGTGCGTGGTTTACAGTGAGGGTGACGATATAATCTGTGTTGAAATATTGCCGAGTATGGAAGATGTGAAAAAGAAGCTGAAAACGGAAACTCCCACTGATGAAGAAATACATTCTGCCGTAAAAGAGGCTGTAAGAGCAGTTAATAAAAATCTGCCGGGTTATAAAAGAATGAGAAAGGTTACTATCAGAAAAGAGGCATTTGATAAAACATCAACGCATAAAATAAAAAGATAAAAAGTCTTTATTTATATTTTGGGTTATGCTATAATGTAAAAAATATACAGACGGGAGAAGTAAAATGACTAAGGAAATAATTGCGGAAAAAATTAAGATTTCAGATACAAAAACATTAAACAGACTTCTTGAAAGAGCTAAGGAAATAGAAAAAAGAGGTCTCAATGATGAAGCGATAATTTTACAGCTCATTGAAGAGGAATATAAAAATAAGTATAGAACGCCTCGTATTTTAGAAGCGGGAATGTATGATAAGATGAATCATATGTGTCGTTGCTATATGGACAGAACTGTGCGATTTACTCTTTATTACGACTATATTCCCGATGCCGATATACTGAAAAAGGTTTTTATCTGCCTTTTCGAAAAGGCACCCATATTCCATTCTAAATTCTGGGATAACCATATAATACCCTGTTGGATTGTGTCGGATTATCATATTGACGATGTTTTTGAAGTAGTCGAGACTGATGATATAGACAGAGATGTTTATGATTTTTCGGTTCAGAGTGCTGACGTGAAGTGCAACGTTCAGATGAAAATCAGACTTTTTGTTAACGGGAACAGATCTGCCCTTGCATTCAGATGGAATCATATGGTGGTAGACGGCGGCGGTTTCAAACAGCTTATGAAAGATATCACCGACAACTATCACAGATTTAAAAAAGGTGAAACCGACAAGCTTACCTTCAGAACCGGTACAAGAAGATATGACCGTGTTTATGAGGATATGGAGCACGGCAAGCAAGCCAAAATGAAGTTCACTAAGACTTTTGCCAAAGATAAGCACAAGCTTCCCTACAGCAAAAAGTCATCGGAAGATAAAATTTTTATCAACAGACGTGTTATGCCCAATGAAGTGCTTTCAAAGATGCTTTCAGTCGGCAAAGAGTGTGGCGGTACCCTTAATGATGTTTTTGTTAGCGCTTATCTCAGAGCTGTTTACAGACTTCTTGATTGCGACAGAAACGAAAGCCTGACAATTTCCTGCGCTATGGATTTAAGACGATATATCAAGGATATTGATACTATCGGTTACACAAATCACACTAACTTTATGCCTTGCCAAGTCAGCAAAATGGGTGAAAGCATACGCGATACCATAACAGAGCTTGCAAAAAACACCAAGGCTATAAAAGCTGATGAATTCAACGGTCTGCACGGTCTTCCCTTGCTCAACTTCGGTTACAGCACATTGGCTTATTTCCATGCAGAAATTATTGTAAGATTGTTCTATTATAATGCTGATTTTCAGGTGAGTAATCTTGGTATGATGTCAGGCGATAAGTTTATGTTTGATGGCCACGATGTTAAGGATGCATTTATGGTGGGTTCTGCCAAGTGGAAACCAACCACAGCTGTATCGCTTTATACTGTTGACGGCAAATTGGTTTATATTCAGCCTCTCAAAGGCAACGAAAAAGACAAAGAGATATCCGAAAAACTTTTCGATCTTATTGAAGAAGAACTCAGAAGTATTTGATTGATAAAATCAAAAAAGATAAACTTTTTTATCGGAAACTCCTTGACAACTGTGTCTGATAACTGTATAATATTTAGAGTCGATTGAGACGCGCCGGTGTGGCGAAATCGGCAGACGCAAGGGACTTAAAATCCCTCGGTGGCAACACCGTACCGGTTCAAGTCCGGTCACCGGCACCAATACCCGAAAACCCCAGTATTTACGAGGGTTTTCGGGTTTTTGTTTTGTCTGAAAACCGTGATTTTATGAGTGCTTTTTCGGGCCCGTTTTTGGCAGAAAATCGACATTTGCCCTCCGTTTGCCCTCCGAGGGCATAAAAAAGTACTGTTTTTTACTGTCGAAAATCCGTCAGAATTACCAACAAAAATTACTTTTTTTCACTCGGCAGAACACCCATAATGGCAGTTGCCGAATTTATTTTTGAATTAAAATCAAGGTGGGTGTAAATATTTGAGGTGGTGGAAATGTCGCTGTGACCGAGCCATTCCTGAATTTCCTTGAGTGAAACGCCGTTTGCATAAAGCAGACTTGCACAACTGTGACGAAGGTCGTGAAAGCGTATTCGCCTCATTCCGAT
>JAZRDY010000203.1:0-1924 GCA_045660525.1 Acutalibacteraceae bacterium
CATGAAATACTCGTGTCTGCCATTTTTCAAGTAAAAAATCGATACGGGGTAAACAATTTGGTTTTAGCACTAAATTGAGTCTTGTTATGGCAGGGCTGAGTTTAATGCTAAACCCTGCCTCGTACCGAAAAAATATATTAAAAGCGAGGTAGAAAATTATGTTCCCTGAATTCAGAAAATTCGAAACCACTCTCGCAGGCAGACCTCTTGTTGTTGAAACAGGCAAAATGGCAGGTCTTGCAGGCGGCTCATGTCTTATCAGATATGGCGAAACAGAAGTTCTTTGCACAGCTACTATGGCTGCAAAACCCAGAGAAGGCGTTGACTTCTTCCCACTCAGCGTTGACTTCGAAGAAAAGCTCTACTCAGTTGGCCGTATCCCCGGCTCATTCCAGAGAAGAGAAGGCAAGGCAAGCGAAAAGGCTACACTTTCATCACGTGTTATCGACAGACCTATCCGTCCTCTTTTCCCCAAGGATATGAGAAACGATGTAGGTGTTGTTGCTACAGTTATGTCAGTTGACCAGGATTGCCTTCCCGAAATCACAGCGATGATCGGTGTTTCAGTTGCTATCTCAATTTCAGAGATTCCCTGGGACGGCCCCATCAGCGGTGTATCAGTAGGTCTTGTTGACGGCAAGTTTGTTATCAACCCCACAGAAGCAGAAAGAGAAAAGTCAGAAATGGCTGTAACTGTTGCTTCAACTGCTGATCTTGTTGCTATGATCGAAGCAGGTGCAAACGAAGTTGACAACGAAACAATGTATGACGGTATCATGTATGCTCACAAGGTTAACCAGGAAATCGTTGAGTTCATCAAGGGTATCCAGGCTGAAATCGGCAAGGAAAAGGTTCCCTTCGAGTCACAGGATCCCGCACCCGAAATGTTTGAAGCTATCAAAGAATTTGCTATTGATGATGTTAAGTTCGCTCTTGACACAGACGATAAGAGAATCCGTGACGAAAGACTTAAGCCCGTTTACGAAAAAGTACACGAGAGATTTGACGAAGAATATGCTGAGTGCATCGAAAAGATCGACGAATGCATGTACAAGTTACAGAAGTTTGTTGTAAGACGTTGGCTTCTTGACGAAGGTAAGCGCGTTGACGGCAGAGGCATCAACGATATGCGTCCTCTTGATGCTCAGGTTGACCTTCTCTCAAGAGTACACGGTTCAGGTATGTTCACACGTGGTCAGACTCAGGTACTCACAGTAACAACACTTGGCCCTATGAGCGACGCTCAGCTTCTTGACGGTCTCGATAACGAAACCGAAAAGAGATATATGCATCACTACAACTTCCCCTCATACTCAGTTGGCGAAACAAAGCCCTCAAGAGGTCCCGGCAGACGTGAAATCGGTCACGGTGCACTTGCTGAAAGAGCTCTTGTACCCGTTATCCCCAGCGTTGAGGAATTCCCCTATACAATCAGACTCGTTTCAGAAGTTCTTTCTTCAAACGGTTCAACATCACAGGCTTCAATCTGTGGTTCAACACTTTCACTTATGGCAGCAGGCGTACCCATCAAGGCTCCCGTTGCAGGTATCTCATGCGGTCTTATCTCAGAAGGCGACCGTTTTATGACAATGGTTGACATCCAGGGTCTCGAAGACTTCTTCGGCGATATGGACTTCAAGGTTGCAGGTACTAAGAAAGGTATCACAGCTATTCAGATGGACCTCAAGGTACACGGACTTACACCCGAAATCATCAAGAAAGCATTCGACAAGACATACGAAGCAAGATGCAAGATTCTTGACGAAGTTATGATTCCCTGCATCGCAGAACCCAGAGCTGAGCTCAGCAAGTACGCACCCAAGATGCTCACAACAAAGATCGATCCCGAAAAGATCGGTGACGTTATCGGTAAGCAGGGTAAGGTTATCCAGAAGATCTGTGCTGAATGTGAATGTAAGGTTGA
>JAZRDY010000204.1:0-17260 GCA_045660525.1 Acutalibacteraceae bacterium
TTAAGCTTGATATGTCAAGAGGTAAGCCCGGTGCTGATCAGCTTGCTGTTTCAAACGGACTTCTTGATGCTATTACATCAAGAGACTGGGATGACGATGCAAGCAACCATTCTCTTGAATACAGAAACTACGGCTTGCTTACAGGTATTATTGAGTGTAAAGAGATTTTTGCAAAGCTTCTCAAGGTGCCCACAAAGAATGTTATTGTTTGCGGTAACTCAAGCCTTAATATGATGTTCGACTACATCACACAGTGTATGCTTACAGGTTCAGGCGCTGAACCATGGAAGGATCAGGGCGAAATCAAATTCCTTTGTCCTTGTCCCGGTTACGACAGACACTTCAGCATTGCTCAGTATTACGGCATCAAGCTTATTCCTGTTGAAATGACCGACTACGGCCCTGATATGAATGCAGTTGAAGAACTCATCAAAGACCCGAAAGTAAAGGGTATGTTCTGTGTGCCCAAGTACTCCAATCCTACAGGTGTAACATACAGCCCTGAAACAGTTGAAAGAATTGCAAAAATGAAGCCGGCTGCTTCTGATTTCAGAATCATATGGGATAATGCTTATATTATTCACGATCTTGCTGATGAGGGCGACAGTCTCGATAATATCTTCGATGTACTTAAAAAGTATGGCCACGAGGATATGGTAATTGAGTTTACTTCAACTTCAAAAATCAGCTTCCCGGGTGCAGGTGTTGCTGTGCTCGCAGCATCAGACAAGAATATCGATATGATTATCAGCCGTATGAGCATCCAGACCATCGGTTATGATAAGCTCAATCAGTTCAGACACGTTAAGTATTATAAGGATGTAAGAGGTATCAAAAACCATATGCGTCTTCACAGAAGCATTCTTGCTCCTAAGTTTAAGGCTGTTATCAATGAATTCAAGCTTCAGCTTGGTGGTTACGGTGTTGCAACATGGACTAATCCCAAGGGCGGTTACTTCATTTCACTTGATGTTATGGAAGGCACAGCTAAGAGAGTTTATATGCTTTGCAGAGATGCAGGTGTTACTCTTACAACTGTTGGTGCAACATTCCCTTACGGCATTGATCCGAAAGATCAGAATATCAGAATTGCACCCTCATTCCCTCCTGTTGACGAGCTTCTTACAGCAACAAAGCTTCTTTGCATCTGTGTTAAACTTGCGGCTTGCGAAAAACTTTTAGGTGAATAATAGCATATAACGCGGGTAGTATAGCGAGTAGGTTAGTCCTGCTCGCTTTTATTTTTACGCAGCGGTAGAGGTGAGCGCGGCTCCAGTGAAATCGCTTCGCGATTTCACGGCAACGCAGTTGCCGACCCGAACGCAGTTCGGGTATGGAGCCGCGCATCCGCCTTGCCGATAAGCGCACCTTTTTATTTTTATGTTGATATATGGCCCGGAATATGCTATACTAAAAAACAACGAAAACGAAAAGAGGTAAAGCGATGAAACTTCTTGTAATCGACGGCAACAGTATTGCTAATAGAGCTTTTTACGGCATTAAGCTCCTCACCACAAAAGACGGACAGTTTACTAATGCCATCTATGGTTTTTTGAATATTCTTATAAGACTCAAGGCGGAATGCGAGCCTGATGCTGTTGCGGTTGCCTTTGACCTTAAAGCACCTACCTTCCGCCACGAAATGTACAGTGAATATAAGGCGGGCAGAAAGGGGATGCCTCCTGAACTGCGCTCACAGATGCCTATGATAAAAGAAATTCTCGGCTATCTTGGTTGTACAGTTGTCGAGAAAGAAGGCTTTGAGGCTGACGATATTCTCGGTACTCTTTCGGCTCAGTGCAAAGGGGAGGATATGTGCTATATCGCAACGGGAGACAGAGACTCACTTCAGCTTGTCAGTAATAACACACACGTGCTTCTTGCAGCTACAAAGATGGGCAAGGCAGTAACTACCGAGTACGACACCGAAAAACTCAAAGAAGAATACGGTGTATCACCTGAGGGTATGATTGAAATCAAGGCTCTTATGGGCGACTCGTCTGACAATATTCCCGGTGTTGCAGGTATCGGTCAGAAAACTGCAGGAGACCTGATTATCAATTACGGCAACATCGACTATATCTATGAGCACATTGATGAAATCGATATCAAAAAAAGTGTAAGAGAAAAACTTATAGCAGGCAAAGACAGCGCATATCTGAGCAGAAAGCTCGGCACAATCTGTTTGGAAGCTCCCGTTGATACAAACCTCGAAAGCTACAAGCTTAAAGATATCGACAATTTCAATGCTATCAACTTCCTTGTTAAAACTGAGATGTTCGGTATTATAGAAAAGCTTGGTCTTACAAGAGAAAGCGCAGTTGAGGTTGCGGCGGAAGAAAAGAATGCGCTCGATATAGAAGAGGTGAGAGATTTGCCTGCGCTTATGGGAGAAATCAAGAAACAGGGCAAGGCTTATTTTATGTCGCAGTTTGACGGCAGAGATCTTATCAGAATGTATTTTGCTTTGGGCGACAAGGTTAAATATGCGAGTGCAGATTGCTTTGATTTTGCGGAGTTCTTTAAAATGTTCTGTCAGAGCGATTGCGACAAGTATACTGCCGACGTTAAACAGCTTTATAAATACGCTTTAAGCAAGGGTGTTGACCTTAAAAACGTCAAGGCTGACACTGCACTTATGGGTTATATCCTCAACCCCTCCGCCAATTCCTATGAAGTGAAAAGACTTTGCGAGGAATACGGTATAGCCATTTCCGCTGCTAATGAGGGAGAAGATGAAATGGCTCTTTGCTGTGGCGCAATGCCTGAGCTTTGCGATAAACTTTTATCAAAAATTCAGGAAAACAATCAGACAGAGCTTTTATGCGATATAGAAATACCCTTGTCTGAAGTGCTTGCAAGTATGGAAAATATCGGTTTTCTTGTTAACAAAGATGGTATTGAAGCTTTTGGCAAGGATATGTCCGAAAAAATCAACGAGCTGACAGAGAAAATCTATAACGAGGTAGGCTTTGAGTTCAATCTCAATTCTCCCAAGCAGTTAGGTGTGGCTCTTTTTGAAAAATTAGGACTTCCCTGCAAGAAAAAGACTAAGAGCGGATATTCCACTAACGCGGAAGTTCTCGAGGAATTGGCAGATGAATATCCCGTAGTGTCTGATATTCTTCATTACAGAACTCTCGCAAAGCTTAAGTCAACTTATTGCGAGGGGCTTCTCAAGGTTATAGACAGTGACGGAAGAATCCGTTCAACTTTAAATCAGACAGAAACCCGTACCGGAAGAATATCATCAACCGAACCTAATTTGCAAAATATTCCTGTTCGCTCTGAAATTGGCAGAGAGATGAGAAAGTTCTTTGTGGCAGAAAACGGCAGTGTTCTCGTAGACGCCGACTATTCACAGATCGAGCTTCGAGTGCTTGCGCATCTGTCAAATGATGCTACGATGATTGATGCATTCAACAAGGGTGACGACATTCATACTATCACAGCTTCTCAGGTGTTCAATATGCCTGTTCATATGGTCACACCTCTTATGCGAAGCAGAGCCAAGGCAGTTAATTTCGGTATTGTTTACGGTATCGGTGCATTTTCGCTCAGCAAGGATATCGGCGTTACCAGAAAAGAAGCTGACAGTTACATTAAAGGCTATCTTCACCATTACAGTGGCATTAATAAATATCTCGAGTCGGCTGTAGACGATGCCAGAGACAACGGTTATTGTGAGACACTCTTTAAAAGAAGACGTTATTTGCCTGAGCTTACTGCGAGCAATAAGATGCTTCAGGGCTTTGGCGAGAGAGTGGCTAAAAATATGCCGGTGCAGGGTACTGCTGCCGATATAATAAAGATTGCTATGGTCAAGGTTTATCGCAGACTTAAAGATGAAAATATGAAGTCGCGACTCATTATGCAGGTTCACGACGAATTGCTTGTTGAAGCTCCTGAAAATGAGAGAGAAAAGGCTCAGCTTATTCTTAAAAAAGAAATGGAAAATGCTTGTCAGATGCAGGTGAAACTTACTGCTGATGTAAGCTTTGGTAAGGATTGGTATCAGGCTAAAGGTTAAACTTAAAAAACATAGAAATATCAAGAAAAACTACCTTTTTTAAGGTGGTTTTTTTCTTTTTAGTGTTGACTTTTTTGGAATATAAGTTTATAATATGAGATACAAAGTGGTGAAAATACCCATAAATGAACATCGATGTGGTGTGTTATGGTGAATTTCATCGAAAATCAACTGAAAGTGAAAGAGGTGGTTTTTGTGTTGATAGGCACATATGAGCATAATATTGACGGCAAAAACCGTCTTTTCGTACCGGCTAAGTTTCGTGCAGTTTTAGGCAGCGAATTCATATTTAAAATCTGCCGCTCGAAATATCCCTCAGTTCAGCTTTATTCAAAGGCACAGTTTCAAAAAGAAGTTGATGAAGCACTCAGAAGTGTTACGGCAGAAGTACTCAGAAGAAACATCAAAGCTCAGAAATATCTCGGCACAGGTGAAGCAGTGTGCGATGCTCAGGGCAGAATAGTCCTCGGCGGTGAAACAGCAAAGCTCGCTAAGCTCGAAAAAGCCTGCATACTCACAGGTTTCGGCGATTATGTTGAGATTATGAGTCCTGAGGTTTATGAAGCTTATAATGCTTCACTTCTTGAAGCGGCAGTTGCCGAAGAAGAAGCATTCTTCGCTCAGGAAGAACTTCGCAATGAAAAGAGAAGCAAAGGTGCATATCTTGACACAAACAGCAAAACTGAGGAGTAAGAAAAATGGATTTTTCACATATCAGCGTTTTGTATTATGAAACACTTGACGCACTTGACATAAAACCCAACGGCATATATGTTGACTGCACCTGCGGTGGGGCAGGGCACAGCAAAGGGGTGCTCGAAAGACTTGGTGAAAAGGGCAGACTCATCGCCTTTGACCAGGACCCCGAAGCAATCGAGGTTATAAAAGAAAGAATCGGAAACGACAAAAGAGTCACAATCGTTCACGATAACTTCTGCAATCTTAAAAGTGTACTTTCAAACCTCAGCATCGACAAGGTTGACGGCATAATGGCAGACCTGGGTGTTTCATCACATCAGCTCGATACGGCAGAAAGAGGCTTTTCATTCCACAGCGATGCTCCTCTTGATATGCGAATGTCAAAGCAGGGCATGTCAGCTTATGATGTGGTCAATACATACGAAGAAAGAGATATAATGCGAATCTTACGCGATTACGGCGAAGAAAAATTTGCTTCAAGAATTGCGAGAAACATCGTCAGCTACAGACAAGAAAAACCAATCGAAACAACACTCGAACTTGCAGATATTATAAAGAACGCGATTCCCGCCGCTACAAGACGCACAGGTGGGCATCCCGCCAAAAGAAGCTTTCAGGCAATTCGCATTGAAGTAAACGGTGAATTACAAAAGCTTCAGGATACACTTGACGATATGTTTTCGGCGTTGAGTGTGGGAGGAAGATTGGCTATAATCACATTCCATTCACTTGAAGACAGAATTGTCAAAAAAGCTTTTCAGAATTATTGCAAAGGCTGTGAGTGTCCGCCGCAGACGCCTGTTTGCATTTGCGGCAAAACTCCAGAGGGTAAGCTGCCCTTTAAAAAGAAAACCGCTTCACAGCAGGAATTAGAGGAAAATATGCGCTCAAGAAGTGCAACTCTCAGAAGTGTGGAGAAGATAAAATAAAAATCGTTAATCAATAAATTCAGAGGTGTGGGGAAATGGCAGAATATGCTTATAAATACGACTTTGGCTATGAAGCTAATGCAGCTGTACAGCCAAAAGCGAAACCTCAGGTTCAGCAACAGCCTGAACTTAAGGTTATTATCAATCCTTTGGCAAAAGAAATCGCAAGGGAAAAAGAAGTTAATAAAATGGCTCTCAAGCTGTCGGCTCTTATGGCATCTCTGCTTGTTGTTATGTCAGTTTTCTGTTACAGCTTTGTGCTGATGAATGATGCACAGCACTCTCTCTCAGATGCTGAAAATCAGCTTAAGATTCATCAGGCTCAGAACGAAGAGCTTAAAGCTGAGCTTAATGCAATGGTTGCAGGTGTGGATATTGAAAGATACGCAGTTGAAAAACTCGGTCTCATAAAAGTCAGCAATGAAAACGAGGTTTATATAAATAATGAAACAGAAAATAAAATCTTGTTTTCTGCACAAACCGAGTAAACTCAGAGCAAAGGAACGAATATAAATCAATAGAGTGAAAAAGGGCTTTAGAAAGTTATTGAAAATTTCTTGGCCCTTTTTGAAAATATCAAGGGAGAAATCAGGTGCTTTAATGAAAGAGCTATTTCAGAAACTCACAAGTGATATATACAAAAACAGAGTCAAAAGACGCACAGATAAAAGCTTTATAAAAAGAGCTACATCTGCTGTTTGCTGTCTTGTGGCTCTTATTCTCATTTTTAACTTAGGAAGCATTGGCAGTATAATGATATTCAAAGGCGAGGAGTACAGTGAAATTGCCGCTGATAATCAGCTTTCAGACACAATCCTCGATCCTATAAGAGGCACAATTTACGACAGAAATATGACTCCTCTTGCTGTGAGTACCGCGGCATGGATTCTCAGTGTAAATCCATCTGAAATCAAGAAGAAGTTTTCGGCAAGACCCGAATATCTTGAAGATTTTTATGAGTACCTTGCCACAAATCTTTCAGAAATTCTCTCAGTTGATAAAGCAGAGACTATGGAAAAGCTTAAAAAAGAGGGTTCGCTTTATCAGGTAATCAAAAAGAATGTAAGCGGTTCAGAAAGAATTGCAATGCAGGAATTTTTTGCTGAGAGATATGTTTATGAATATCAGGCAACAGAGAGGAAGTTCTTTTTCTTTGAAACTGTTGTAACAAAAAAAGGCAAAGTAAACGCGGCGAATTTCTTTGATTATGAAAGCAACTCAAACCGCGAATACGCAAAAGGTAATTTTGCTTCAACTGTTATAGGCGTTGTTAATGCAGACAACAAAGGTGAAACAGGTATTGAGGCTTATTATGACGAAATGCTTCAGGGCGAAAGCGGAAGAATTTTAACTGCTACCGACGTTGCAGGCAGAGTCCTTGACTCATCATATGAAGCTTATTACGATGCTATTGAGGGTAACGGTGTAGTGCTGACAATTGACTTTGAAATTCAGAGCTATCTTGAAAATGCCCTTAATCAGGCTTATGACAGCCTTGACTGTGACGGTGTTTATGGCATAGTTATGGATGTTGACACAGGTGCTATCCTTGCTCTTTCAGATAAACCTGACTTTGACCTTAATAATCCGAGAGTGCTCGATAAAAACGTAAATACAGACACACTTAAAGAATTCGAAAAGGGCACAACAGAATACTCCACGGAATACAGCCGACTTCTCTATGATCAGTGGAGCAGTTTCTGTGTAACAAATAACTATGAGCCCGGTTCAAGCTTTAAGATTTTCTGTGCGGCTGCAGCTTTAGAAGAGGATATAGTTGATAATGTTGACAGCAAGATTTATAACTGCACAAGTCATACTTCTGTTGCGAATATAACTTATCACTGTGCTAACTATAAAGCTCACGGTTCTCAGTCAATGACTCAGGGACTGATGAATTCCTGCAACACATTCTTTATCACACTCGGTCAGAAGCTCGGCGTTGAAAAATATTACAAATATTTTGAAGCATTCGGGTTTACCGAAAGAACAGGCATCGACCTTGCTAACGAAGCTTACAGTGTAGTGCATAAAAAAGACAAAATGTCAAAGGTTGACCTTGCGAGTACATCCTTCGGTCAGGGCTTCAGAATCAGCCCTATTCAGCTTATAACGGCCACTTGCGCTATAGCTAACGGCGGTGATCTTATGGTGCCGTATCTTGTAGGCAGTGTAGTTGACAGGGAAGGAAATATTATCAGCGAAACAGAGCCGACCGTTAAGAGAAAGGTAATTTCTGAAGAGACAGCAAAAAAGGTTACACAGATGATGACAGCCGTTGTTGATGACGGTACCGGACGTAATGCTAAAATTGACGGCTACGCAGTTGCAGGTAAAACTGCTTCAGCTCAGAAGCTTGACGATAACGCTGAAAATGAAGTTTATGTAGCTTCTTTCGTGTGTTTTGCACCTGCAGATGATCCTGAGGTTGCAATTCTTGTGGGTGTTGATAATACTCACGACGGTTATCGAAGCGGTGGTGCTGTTGCAGCTCCCATTGCAAAGCAGGTTATGGAGCCGACACTTGAATATCTCAGTGTTGAGAGAAAATACACAGCTGAAGAGCTCAGCAAAATTTCAAAATCAACTCCTGACCTTATAGGTAAAACAGTCAGTGCAGCCAAGAGCCTTGCAAGCAATCAGGGACTCAAGGTTAAAATAGTAGGCGAAGGTGATACTGTTATTTCTCAGATGCCCGCAGCTTCACAAACAATACCTCACGGTGGCGTAATTGTGCTTTATACTGAAAAAGGTACAGGCAGTGAAAAAACAAAAGTACCCGACTTTACGGGTCTTACCGTAAGTCAGGTAAACTCACTAGCAGGCGAGTATTGCCTTAACATAGTCTTCTCAGGTCCTACAAAAGAGGCAGGCGTTAAAGCTTATGCTCAAAGTATTGCCAAGGGCGTTGAGGTAGATATGGGTTCAAGTATCACCGTAAACTTTAAATCAGATAATATTATAATGGATTAATCCGGAGGATAATATGTTAGTTTCTCAGCTTTTTGATTGTGCTGATTTCAGCCGGGAAATTAAAAACAAGGAAATAAAAAATATAACCGATAACTCGCAGGGTTGCTGCGAGGGCAGTGTATTCATCTGCCATAAATCGGGAGAAAAGTATGTAAAAGAAGCTCTGAGTAAGGGTGCTGTCCTTGTTGTAGCAGAGAAACAGGTATGCGAAAATTGTTATGTAACCGATGATGTTGCAGGTGAGTACGCTCGTCTGTCAGCCGAATTTTTCGGCAATCGGCATAAACAAATGAAGCTGATTGCTGTTACGGGTACCAACGGAAAAACAACCACCGCCAATATGATTTATACAATTCTGACTCTCAGCGGCAAAAAATGCGGTCTTATGGGTACTGTTAAAAGTAATATCTGCGGTGAAGAAACTGATAGTGCACTGTCTACACCCGATCCCTTTGAGATGCATAAAATGTTCAGCCGACTTTATGATTGGGGTGCTGAATATTGCATAATTGAAGCATCTTCTCAGGGTATAAGTGAGGGCAGACTTGCAGGTCTTGAATTTTATGTTTCGGTGCTGACAAATATATCAAGAGATCACCTTGATTATCACGGTACAATGGAAAATTATATCGAGAGCAAAAAGTCTATATTTACCATCTCGCAAAAGTCAATCATCAATGCCGACGATGATAAATCTCAGGAATTTATTGCTGGTAGTAAGGGAAAAGTAATAACATACTCCCTTAGCAAAAACGAAGCAGATTATATAGCAAAAAGCATCAAAGTCAGAGAAGACGGCAGTGATTATGCAGTTATAGCCGACTATGCAATACACAGAATAAAGCTCAATGTACCCGGAGAATTCAATATAATGAATTCTCTTGCAGCGGTGGCTGCAGGTGTTGAATGTGATGTTAGCCTCGAATTTTGTGCCTATGCCCTAAAAAATTTTACGGGTGTAAAAGGCAGAATGGAAATCGTTGACACTTCGGAAGAGTACAAAATAATAATCGACTATGCCCACACTCCCGATGCAATGAAAAAAGTCTTGCTTTGTCTTAATAGTTTTCCACACGAGCGCATTATCACAGTCTTTGGCTGTGGGGGAGAAAGAGACAAAGATAAGCGAGCACAGATGGGCGATGTAGCACTGCAGCTCAGCGACATAGTCATTGTCACAAGCGACAACCCCAGAGGTGAGGAACCTATGAAAATAATAGATGATATCCTCTCAGGAATGAAAAAAAGCAAAAAAAGTGTATATATTCACGAAAACCGACGAAAAGCTATAGAATATGCCTTGAAAATAGCAGGAAAGAATGATATTATTCTTTTGGCAGGAAAAGGTCACGAGACATATCAGCTCATAGGGAATGAAAAAATCCCTATGGATGAAAGAAGAATTGTCAGTGAATTTTTTAGTAAATAAACAGTACAAACATAAATGAAAGGAATGTTTTAAATGAACATCACATTAGCTCTTATTATTTCTTTTGCTGTATCTTTAGTTGTAACCGCGCTTCTCGGATATGTACTTATCCCTGTGCTTCACAAGCTGAAATTCGGTCAGAATATATTAACTGATATCGGTCCTGCGTGGCACGCAAAAAAGCAGGGCACACCCACTATGGGCGGTATAATGTTTATTATCGGTATTATTTTTACAACAGCACTCACAATTCTCATCTGTCTCGGTGCAGGACTTAATCCTTTCAGCGAAATGGCTGAGCTTAAAAATCAGCAGATTACACGTCTTGTTTCGGGTATACTTATGGCTTTCTGCTTTGCTCTTGTAGGTTTCGCTGATGACTATATCAAGGTTGTTAAAAAAAGAAATCTCGGCCTTACCGAAATTCAGAAAACTATTCCTCAGGTAATTATTATTGCCGCATATTTAGGCGGTCTTATTCTTTCAAAGAGCACATCAATGTTTATTCCTTTCTATGGCAAGGTTGCTCTTGACAGTGTACCCGGCATCATTTTCTTTGTCATTTTCGGCGTTTGTGTAATTTACGGCTGCATCAATGCTGTTAACTTCACAGACGGCATCGACGGTCTTTGCGGTGGCGTAACAATTCCCGTAGGTGCAGCTTTTGCAGTAATCGGTATCATTATGCACACAACTTCTGTTGGTATCCTCGGTGCGGCTCTTTGCGGCGGCTGTATCGGTTACTACATCTGGAACCACTATCCTGCAAAAGTTATGATGGGTGATACAGGCTCAATGTTCCTTGGCGGTATTATCGTAGCTTTGGCTTATGCTATTGAGTGTCCTCTCATTCTTCTTCCCATCGGTATCGTATATGTTATCGAAGCACTCAGTGATGTTATTCAGATCGGTTCAATCAAGATAAGACACAAGAAAGTATTCAAAATGGCACCCATTCACCATCACTTTGAGATGTGCGGATGGAACGAAAAGAAAATCGTAAGAGTGTTCACATTTGTGAGCACCATCGGCTGTATCATCGGTGTTGCAGCTATGTATTTCACTATAAACAAGTAATTTAGGAGTGAGGAGTTATGAGCAAGGTCAAAGAAAAGTTGCGTTACCTCTATGACGGCTATGTCATCAGAGGTAGCTTTGATTTCGTTTTTCTTTGCTGTGTGCTTTTGCTTTTTACAATCGGTATTATAATGATGTTTTCTGCAGGCTATGTCTATGCGGAATACAACAAAGGCAATGCTACTGTATTCTTTACAAGTCAGCTTGAAAAGGCAGTTTTAGGCTTTGCCGCTATGATAATTCTCAGCAAAATCGACTACAGAATTTTTAATTCTTTCCTTACAATTATCATAAACATCGGTGCAGTTGGACTGCTCTTTTATGCTCTTTTATCAAACCTCGGCAGCGGAGATCAGGACACAAGCCGATGGGTATATATATTCGGTATTCAGTTTCAGCCCTCAGAGCTTGCAAAGTTTGCAATCATACTTCTGATGTCATATCTGATGTGTGTTTTTCAGGCACAGCTGAGAGCTCCTGCAGGTAAAAAAGCAGTACTCAATTTTGAAAGAGACAATCTTCCCAAATATGAAAGATTTCTTTTCAAACACGTCAGAGGTCAGAAAGCGGCTTGCACAGTGCTTGCTCTATCTGTCGGTTTCTACTGCGGAATGATTCTTTTAGAAAAGCACTACAGTGCGGCGATACTCATAATGCTTATGGGCATATCAATGCTTTGGCTCAGCGGCACAAGAGGCAGATACTTTGCAATAGTTCTGAGTCTTATGGCTGTTGTTGTCACAGTGGTACTCTTGAAGCCCGATATACTCTCAGGTTTCGGTTTTGCAGAAAGCCGTATTATGGCATTCCTCGATAAGGATAACCCTGCATATGTTGATGCCAGACGACAGACGGTCAACGGACTTTATGCTATCGGCTCAGGCGGACTTTTCGGTGTGGGTCTCGGCAACTCAAAGCAAAAACAGCTTTATATTGCAGAACCTCACAATGACTTCATTTTCCCTGTTGTTATTGAAGAACTCGGTTTTATCGGTGCAGCATTTATCCTTTGTCTTTTTGCTTTTCTTATTTACAGAGGTTATAAGATTGCCATTCGCTGCAAGGATTATTTCGGCTCTCTTCTTGTTATGGGCATAATGATTCAGATAGCACTTCAGGTTATCATCAATATAGCCGTTGTCACTGATATGATTCCCAACACAGGTATGGCGCTGCCTTTCTTCAGCTTCGGCGGTACAGCGATAATAGTTTTGCTTGCTGAAATGGGTGTTGTATTATCAGTATCAAGAAAGTCGTCGATTTCAAAATAAAGGAGAGAAAATAAATGAAAATATTATTTGCCGCAGGCGGTACCGGCGGACACATAAACCCTGCACTTGCAACAGCAGGGGAGATAAGAGAAAGATATCCCGATGTTGAAATTCTTTTTGTAGGCACAAAAGATAAGATGGAAGCAAAGCTTGTACCCGCTGCAGGCTTTGATTTCACTACTATCAAAATTTCAGGTTTTCAGAGAAAAATCAGCATTGAAAATATAATCAGAAACTTAAAGACAATTTTTTATCTTCTTTTCTGTACGTTCAGTGTTAAGAAGATTCTTAAGAAGTTCAAGCCGGATGTGGTTGTTGGCTTCGGCGGTTATGTCAGCGGACCCGTTGTAAGAACAGCGGCAAAGATGGGCATTCCCACAGCTATCCACGAGCAAAATGCTTATCCGGGTATTACCAATAAAACCCTTGCTAAAATTGTTGATAAGGTTATGCTCACAGCTGAAGAAGCTGAAAAATATATGCAGTGCAAAAATCCGCCTGCAGTTACGGGCCTTCCCGTCAGAGGTGAGATGCTCAGAGCAGACAGAGATTTTGCAAGAGCAAAGCTCGGCATCAGAGACGATCAGAAGCTTATCCTTTCAATGGGCGGTAGCCTCGGTGCTATGACAATCAACAATGCAATGGTTGATTTAATCACAGATAATTACAAAGACAACAGCTTATATTTTATTCACGCAATGGGTCAGTACGGCTTATGGGTACCCGACAAGCTTAAAGAAAACGGTGTTGATACAGATGCCGCAAATCTCGAGCTTCGTGAGTATATCAGCGATATGGATGTTTGTATGCCTGCGGCTGATGTGGTAATATGTCGTGCGGGTGCAAGCTCACTTTCAGAGCTTCAGGCTTTGGGCAAGGCGTCAATTCTTGTGCCGTCTCCCAATGTTGCCGAAAATCATCAGTACCACAATGCGATGGCTCTTGTAAATAAGGGTGCAGCTCTTATTATCGAAGAAAAAGACCTGACCAAAGAAAAAATGCAGAATCTTTTTAATTCACTTGTCAAAGATGATGCAAACAGACTCAGCATCGAAAGCAATGCAAAAGCTATGGCGGCTATTGATGCAAAAGAAAAAATTGCAGATATCGTTCTTTCACTTATAAAATAATCACAAATAATCACTTTTTCGCATAACATATGGTTGAAAGGGTGATTATGTGCAGCGCATTGTTATTAACGGCTCTAAAGAGCTCAAAGGTGAAATAGATGTTCAGGGCTCAAAAAACAGCTCTTTGCCTATTCTGGCGGCAACAGTACTTGTAAAAGGTGTCAGTGTTATACATAACTGCCCCGATTTAAGTGATGTCAGAGCTGCGGTGAGCATACTTGAGCACCTCGGCTGTGCGGTGAAAAGAGAAAACAATACGCTTATAGTTGATTCTTCAGACATTTCGTGTTATAATATACCGGACTGTTTGATGAGGGAAATGCGTTCATCAATAGTTTTTCTCGGTTCAGTTTTAGGCAGAACCGGCAGAGCAGTGCTGTCTTCTCCCGGCGGATGTGAAATAGGTCTTCGTCCTATTGATTTGCATATGAGTTCACTTCGCGCTCTCGGTGTTGTTATTGATGAAAGTCACGGTGAAATTAACTGCCGTCTTGAAAAACACATTTCAGGCGGAGTTATCAGTCTTTCATTTCCGAGCGTGGGAGCAACCGAAAATATCATTCTGGCTTGTTGTCTTTCAAAGGGCAGAACGGTTATTCTTAATGCCGCAAGAGAACCCGAAATCAAAGATCTTGCAGATTTTCTGAATTTGTGCGGCGGCAGAATCAGTATAGGTACACAGGGTACTGTTGTGATAGACGGTGTTTCTGAACTGCATTCGGCTGAACATAGTGTCATACCCGACAGAATTGTTGCTTTGACCTATATGAGTGCTGTGGCATCGTCAAAAGGTCAGGTTACACTCAGGAATGTAGACACCACGGCCTTTATGTCGGCTCTTCCGCTTTTTGAAAATTTGGGCTGTGAAATAAAAGATAAAAAAAATATTCTTACGATAAAAATGACAAAGCGCCCTAAGGCCATCAGAGATGTGCGCACAATGCCTTATCCCGGTTTCCCGACGGATGCTCAAGCTCCGCTAATGGCGGTGCTTTGCAAAGGCGAGGGAACATCGCTTATCGTTGAGAATATATTTGAAAGTAGATTTAAACATGTGCCCGAGCTTATGCGTATGGGTGCAAAAATTAAAATAGAAGGCAAAGTGGCTTTAATAGACGGATGTGAAAATCTATACGGCGCGGCGGTTACTGCCCCTGATTTGCGAGGGGGAGCATCGCTTATAATTGCTGCATTAGGTGCAGACGGTGAAACAATAATTGACGGTCTCGCTCATATTGACAGAGGTTATGAAAATATTGAAAAAAATTTATCATCACTCGGTGCAGATATAGAAAGAATTCCAATATAAAGTCAGAGGCGCAACACTGCGTCTCTTTTAGTAGTTTAAGGAGGTGTATTGACAGATGAGCGGTAACGCATTCGGCGGTTATAACAAACCGAACTTTCAGCCGAAAAACTTAACATCGGATATGTGGGAACCTATTTCCACAACCAACAACTTTTCTGCTTATACTCCGGAAAGACCTACACATCAAAGCCAAAACACCTTTGTCGGTACGCGTCAGACTAAAGCTGATAAAACAGCTTCAGCTCCCGTCAAAGAAACAACATCAAAAAAGAAAACTTTCTCGAAAAAAGAAAGCAAGGTAGTTTTTAACAAAAAACTTGTATCAAAGCAAAAGGTTAAGTCAGACAAATCTTTTAAAGAGAAAACACAGCCGAAGGCAAGAACTTCCGTTGAGGTTCAGGAAAGACCTATAAGCAGCGGCAGAGTACCGCAGACAACTAAGAACAAGAAGATAAAATCACCCTCGAAAAGTCAGATAAACCTCAGGGAAAAAAGACGGAATAAAATCAATCAGGCATATGTCAGATTTATTAAAAAAGGCAAAACTGCTGACCAGGCAAGAGTAATTCTGACAAGAAGAAAAATCAGACTTAAAAGAATTAAAACATTTGGAACTGTTGCATTTTTCTTCCTTTTTGCTATGAGTTTTCTTCTCAGTTACAGCTATTATCAGGGCGCAGAAATTTCTGAGATTGTGATAGTCGGCGATGAAGTCTATTCTGAAACCGAAATTTTAGAGGCGGCCAACCTTCAGACAGGTATGAATATGCTGACAATCAGAGAAAAGAAAATAAATAAGGAAGTTACAAAAATCTTGCCGTTTATATCTGAAATCAGTGTTGACTACAGATTGCCCGATACTTTGGCTCTTGACATTGTATCAACTCAGGAGCAGCTTATTCTCAAGTGTGAGAAAAAATATATCTGCGTTGATAAAACGGGTAAAGTTGTTTCTGATAAAAAGAAAAAACTTGCAGAAGGGCAGTTCCTGGTTCAGGGACTCATTGAGCAGGAATATATCGTAGGTGAACCTTTTACCGTCAGCGAAGAAAATGCTGAAAGATATAAGATAGCGCGCGATTTTGCAAAAGCTACCGTAAACTCAGAAACACTCAATTACGGTGTGCTTGACCTTAAAGACTTAAACGACATTACATTTACTTATCAATCAAAAATACGTTTGTATCTTGGTGACGGTTCAAATATCGGCACAAAACTCAGCAATGCAATTAAAATTATGGAATCTTCCGACATAGGCGATAAGACAGGTTATATCAATCTGAAATATGACAGTGCATCGTATTTTATGGAAGGAAGCATGAAATAAAGCGTTTTTTACAAAAATATACAAAAAAATAACAAATCTTATTGAGATTTATTATTGTAATTTTTGAAAGTACATGTTATAATAAACTGAATTATGATTATAAGTGTTTCTTTGTCTTATTTCTGACAGAGAGTCGGTTATAATAAAATCGAAAATTATTCTCAAATATATATAATTAGGAGGAAGTAAAATGGGCTTCATAATGGATAATGAAAACATTTCCTACAACCAAATCAGAGTTGTCGGTGTAGGTGGCGGCGGCGGTAACGCAATCAACGGGATGGTTGAGTCAGGTATTGTCGGCGTAGAGTTCCTTTCAATCAACACAGACAGACAGATTCTTGAAAATTCAAAGGCAACACATAAAATCCAGATCGGCGAAAAGGTTACAGGCTGCATGGGTGCAGGCGGTGACCCTTCAGTGGGCAGAAAAGCTGCTGAAGAAAGCCGTGATGTTATTGCTGACGCTCTTCGTGGCGCAGATATGGTATTCATCACAGCCGGTATGGGCGGCGGTACAGGTACAGGTGCAGCTCCCGTTGTTGCTGAAGTTGCTAGAGAACTCGGTGCTCTTACTGTTGGTATCGTAACAAAGCCTTTCAAATTTGAAGGCAGAAAACGTATGGATCAGGCTGAAGAGGGTATCAGAGACCTTGAAAAATATGTTGACTCACTTATCGTTATCCCTAACGAAAGACTCAAGCTTCTCGGTGACAAGTCACTGAGTGTCAAAGATGCTTTCTCAAAGGCAAACGATGTTCTTTGGCAGGGTGTTAAGAGTATTTCAGATACAATCAAGGTTCCCGGTTATATCAACCTTGACTTTGCTGATATCAAGAGCGTAATGAAAGATGCAGGTCGTGCTCATATGGGTATCGGTCGCGGTCGCGGTGCAGACTGTGCAGCTGAAGCTACAAAGCAGGCTATCACAAGTCCTCTTCTTGAAACAGCTATTGACGGTGCAAGTGGCGTAATTATCAACGTTACATGCTCAAGCGATATGTCACTTGATATGATTGAGCAGGCTGGTGCTCTTATCTCTGATGCATCACATCCCGATGCAAACATCATCTTCGGTTCAGTATT
>JAZRDY010000205.1:0-63385 GCA_045660525.1 Acutalibacteraceae bacterium
GCACAGGATGAAAGCCGTAAGACCTCTATCCGTGTAAAAAGCGGTCAGCAGACCTCAATGGAAAACGGTACCTTCTACGGTAACGGAAACATTTTAGGCTACAGAAGACATCAGGAGCTTCTGCCCGATAATAAGAAAAAGGTTGATTTCTTCATCGACCCTGAACAGGCAGAAACGGTTAAGCTCATTTATGAAATGTATCTTGCGGGTCACGGTATGAAAAAAATAAAAGATGAGCTTGAACGCCAAGGTCGTAAAACAGCAACGGGTAAAAGCAGATGGTACGAAACTGTAATCGGTCATGTGCTGAAAAATTCTTTTTATTGCGGTATCATAACCTACCATAAAGAGTTTACGCCTGATTATCTTACACAGAAAAAGATAAAGAATTACGGCGACATTGAATTAGTACAGGTGAAAGGCAGACACGAGCCTATAATATCAGAAGAAGACTTTGAAAGGGTGCAATTAATTATGGCAAGTAAAACAGCAAAGCTCAAAAATCTCAACACAGGCAGAAGAACAGAAACAGGCAAAAGACCGAGAACAACAGTATGGGGAAAGCTCCTTGTTTGTGAATGCGATCATAAATTCAACACAAGACTTTGGGACAGAGATGACCGACAGAGAAGCTACGGATATCAGTGTTACAGTTCTGTTCGGACAGGCTCTTATGAAAGCAGAAAAAAGAGAGGACTACCTCTTGAGGGTATATGCCGAACACCGATGATACCCGAATGGAAGCTGCAGCTTATGGCAAATCACATTTTCAGAAACTACCTTGCCGACAAAGAAAAGGTGTTAGCTCTTGCTAATTCAATGCTTGAGGCTCATATCAATGACACTGACGAAATCATTGATTATTCCAAAATTATTGAGGAGAAGAAACAGGAGCTTGAAAAGCTTACAAGGAAGATTGATAATTATATTGAAATGAGAGCAGAGGGCGAAATCAGTAAAGAGCAGTTCACAGCCAAAACGGCAGATACCAAAGCTGCAATATCAAAGCTCAAGGCTGAGATAAGTGAAATGGAAGCCATTACAGGAGAACAGACAGAGGTAGTGCCGGATTATAAGGAAAAACTGACGGTTCTTCAGTACGCTCTTGAGCAATATACCAAGGCAGATGACAATGACATTCCCGAAAGTGTTATTGAAGCCTTTGTTGTGAAGATTGTGGCTAAACAGGACGGCTATGATTGGTATCTCCGCTTTGACGGCGACCCGAATGGCCCGCTTCACCTGAAAACTGAAGGAAAAAGGAGAAAAACCACCTCTGTTGTGTCAGAAAGTGCTGTTTCTCCAACCAAGGTTGATAGCACCACAGGCAGCTATTGCAAACAAATAAGCTTATTGCTTAATGCATTTAATCCCCATCGAGAAATCGGTGGGGATTTTTGTGATGAAAATCCCTCCTGACATTACGCCGATATCTCATAAGGAAGTATTTCTTTAAAAAGTGAACTAACATCACAATAATGCGTTATTTAGCTTTTTAAAGTGCTTCGCAGTTTCGTAAGAACTGAAAATTCCTTGTGTTGAAGCCATAAAACGCAGCAAGGCTGTCGCCTTGCGAGACTTTTGGCAAAAATACAGGGGATTGTGTTCGAGAAACAAATACTTCCTTATGAGACTTCGGCGTAGAGGTCGGAGGGATGTAAACTTTGTTATTGAAATTCAATTGCTCTTTGTGACAGTTCAGATATTGTTTTGTTTGTTGCCGAGCTGATAGAATGCCACTGCGGAAGCGGCGGCAACATTCAGAGAATCTACGCCGTGATACATTGGTATTTTAACAGTGAAATCGCAATCGGATATAGTTCTGTCGGAAAGGCCGTCGCCTTCGGTTCCCATAATAACGGCAAGTTTCGGTTCGGCTGTCAACTTGGGATCGTTGATAGAAAATGAGTTATCTTTTAGTGCCATAGCTACAGTTTTAAAACCGAGGGCTTTTATTTCATCAAGACTGTCATCGGTTAAAAATGTCCATTCCATCTGAAATACGGTGCCCATACTGACTCTTGCAGCTCGTCTGTACAGAGGATCGGAACAGCCGGGAGTAAGTATTACTGCATCCATTCCGAGTGCGGCCGCAGAACGGATTATGGCGCCTACATTGGTAGGGTTCATAACTTTGTCCAATACAACTATGCGCTGTTTATCTTTGCAGATTTCTTTCGCGTCAGGCAGCGGCTTTCGTTTCATTGCGCACAGCATACCTCGGGTCAGCTTGAAGCCTGTCAGCTGTGTCAGAATGTCAAACTCTGCACAAAAAACAGGAGTGTCTTTTATTCTATCGAGAATTGGTTTGCCTTCACCCTCTATATGCCTTTTGTCCATAAGGCACGAGACAGGCTCGTATCCTGCATCGAGAGCTCTTTCGATAACCTTAGGACTTTCCGCTATAAACAAGCCTTTTTCGGGAAACTCTCTGTTTAACAGTTGGTTTTCCGTTAACCGTGCATATATGTCCAGTTCGGGCGAAAGGAAGTCTGTTATTTCAGTAATTTTGTTCATGGTATTCTCCGATTTAATGTTATAGCTCTACGGGTTTACAGATTTCAGGAACGATGAACTCGATGTCAGGGTGATTCTTTTTTGTCATTTTTTCAAGTCTTTTTACACTGACTGTTCGTGTTACGGGCGGGAATGCATTGTCGAAATGATCAACGAAAATTTTTTTTGGTTTGTAACGGTCTATAAAAGCTTTTGTTTTTTCGGGTACGAAAACACTGCCGCCGTTAGCGAGAATCAAAACATCGATATCGTCGGGATATACCTCGCCAGGATATTCTCGGAAAGAGCCCGTAAGGAAAATCTTTTTGCCTTCGGCTTCGATTTCATAGGCAACTATTTCACCGCCTTCAGGCATTTTACGATTCATAGAAGCCTGCCACAACAGTCGGCGGAACATAGTGAGACTTTGGGGTACCACTGTAAGAATATAAACGGGATCAAAAACGATATGTCTGAATTTGCGGGGGCGAATGGTGAATTTTCCGATCTTGATTATATCATCAGGCTTGATTGTTTTAAATCTATCCTCGGATACACCGCACCCGATGAGAGTTTTTTTAGGTGTTTCGGTGCAGTAAACGGGAACCGTTTTATCTTTTTCAGCAAGTTCGGGGATGCTGTATATATGGTCGAAATGTCCGTGGGTGACAAAAACCGCATCAAAACCTACAAAACCCTCGATAGGGGTGGTGTCTATGCGTTTGTTCATTCGAACGAAGGGATCAAAAATCAATTTAGTTTCTCCATCATCAAGTCCGATAGTTGCTGTTCCGTACCAGGTAATCTTCATGCTTTTTACATCCTCTCCAAATAACTTTCAGGAAATACAGAGTATTTCTTATACTTTTATTATATATCCTGATTGTTAAAAAGTAAAGAAGCCAAAAGTCATATAAGGTTGATTTTACTTGCGATTTATGATACAATTATCAAATAAAATACAAGGAGGATGACAATATGAAAAAAATAATCACAACAGTTCTTGTTATTGTTCTTATGTTCACTATGGTTACACCTGCATTTGCCGCAAACATAAGCGGTTGGGGCAGTCAGATTCCCATTGTTGAAATTTCAGGTGACGGTGAACCTCTTTATGATGGCGAGGGCAATCAGATTTTCAAAACTACCGATATTCTTTCGGGTTTAGGCGGCGGTGAAGAGGGCGAAGGTAATAATGAGCTCGTGAAGTCTGTGGCAAATGTTCTTGTACCTTTTGTTGTTGAGGGTGTTTTATTTGATGAGTGGGACGGCTACTACGAAAATCTCTATCTTGAGCTCAGTGAGCTTTTTAAGGCTTCGCATCTCAATAAAGACGGTACAGCACCCGAAGGCTCCGGACTCTCAGATGAAAGAAAAGCCGAAGTGGCAGCAAGAGTGGCAACCGATTTCAAAAAAGAAAGAGGCTGGTACGGCGACATAGATTATAAGTTCTTTTACGATTGGAGACTTGATCCTTGGGCTGTGGCTGAGGAGTTTCACAATCATATAGAAAAGGTTAAGAAAACAACAGGTTCAAAAAAAGTCGCTATTATGGCTAAATGTCTCGGTACAAACGTTGTGCTTGCTTATGTTGCAAGATACGGAACAGACAGCATTTACGGCCTTGGCTTTGACGGCGGTACCGTTAACGGAATGGAACCGCTCAGTGATGCAATCAGCGGCAAGTTCGGTGTTGACGGAAATGCAATTTCTCGTATACTCACAGACTGCAATTTCTATAACATTATGGATATAAGTCCGTTTATCATTCAGACTGTGGATATGGTAACTAAAACAGGTGTGCTTGACAGAGTTGTAGGCTTTACGGAGGAAATGCTTTATGCTAAATTGGTTGAGGGTATGACTTCAGCTCTTGCCCGTGCAACTGTTATGACCTGGCCGAGCTATTGGGCTGCTGTTACCGCTGAGGATTACGAAACAGCTATTAATTACGTTTTCGGTGATGAAAATGACCCCAAGAGAACAGAATATGCGGGTCTCATTGAAAAGCTTGATAATTATAACGATAATGTACGTCAGAGAATACCTAAGCTTCTTATGCAGGTTAAAAACAGTGGTGCAAACGTTGCCTTTATAGCTAAATACGGCTCACAGATGATTCCTACAAGCGAATCGGCAAAGCTCGTTGCAGACCAGTTTGTTTCTGTACACAGAGCATCCTTCGGTGCTACCACTTCTACTGTTTATGACACACTTTCAGATGATTACATTGCTGCCAGGAACGCAGCGGGTAAGGGAAAATATATTTCACCCGATAAGCAGATAGATGCTTCAACCTGTCTTTTCCCCGATTACACTTGGTTTATAAAAGGCAATAAGCATTCAAACTGGAGCTGGTGGGAAAACGATCTGATTTACACAGTTGTAACCGCTGACAGACAGCTTTCGATTGAAGATTTTGATTGCTCGCAGTTTGTGGTTTACAGACAAGACGGCAACTGGGCAGATAAGATGACAACTGAAAATTGTGATACTGAACAGTGGCTTGCAGAAGAAAAGCTCGACAAGCCTACAGATAAATACGGCAAGATTTTCGTTGCGGTGTCAAGCTTCCTGACATGGCTTATAAATCTTTTCAAATTGATATTTAATAAGTGATAACTTTATACCAACCCCCGTCTAGAACAGACGGGGGGTTAATTTTTGAAAAAACTCAGCATATCTATTGCAAAAATCATACTTTTTGGTAAAATAATAACTATAGTTCAAAACCATAGAAGGAGAGAAAATATGGATAAATTTTTTAAAATCACTGAACGCGGTTCAAATGTGAAAACAGAAATTATTGCAGGTCTTACAACTTTCTTTGCAATGGCTTACATTATTGTTGTAAATCCTAATCAGCTTGTCGGCTTCAGCTTTGGTGTGCCCGGTGTTGACAAAATCTGGAATGCGGTTTATATAGCATCAATTGTTGCGGCCGTATTCGGTACGCTTCTTTATGCTTTCTATGCTAAACTGCCCTTTGCTCAGGCTTGCGGTATGGGCCTTAACTCGTTTTTCTTCACTTCGTTTGTGCTGCCTCAGATTATCAGCGGCGGTGATGTAATAAAGGGTTATCAGGCAGGTCTTGTTATTATATTTATTTCGGGTCTTGTTTTTATGATTTTGTCTGTGACAGGTGTGCGAAGCTATATTGCAAAGGCAATGCCCGACTGTATCAAAAAAGCAATTCCTGCGGGTATCGGTTTGTTTATTGCTTTCATCGGCTTTCAGAATGTGGGTATCATTCAGGATAATCAGTATACACTGGTTCAGTTTGTAAAAATCAACGGTGCTTCATGGAGTGATATTGCCCCTGCTATTGTTGCGCTTCTCGGTTTTGTTCTTATTGCTATACTTACAAAGCTCAACGTTAAGGGCGCGGTACTTCTCGGTATTCTTGCAACGACAGTTATTTATTATCTTGCAACCTGGCAGGTGCCTAATCTTGATATGAGTTCAGTTGCTCAGCCCTTCAAGGATTTCGCAGAAATAGGCATTACAGGTATATTCAAGGCTGAGTCCTGGAAGAATGCATTCTCAGGTGAAATCATCGGCAGTGTATTTTCGGTAATTATGCTTATCGTTACATTCTGCCTTGTTGATATGTTTGACACAATAGGAACTCTTTACGGTGCGGCATCAGAAGCTGATATGCTTGATGAAAACGGTGACCCTGTTGATATTGACAAATCAATGACTTGCGACTCTCTTGCTACTCTTGGCGGTTCAATCTGCGGTACATCAACGGTAACAACTTTCGTTGAATGTGCATCGGGTGTTGCGGCAGGCGGAAGAACAGGATTTGCCAGTGTTATAACAGCTGTTTGTTTTGCGGTATGCCTTTTTCTGTCACCTCTTGCGAGTATTATTCCTGCGGCAGCAACGGCTCCGGCGCTTATCTTTGTCGGTGTGCTTATGCTTAAAAACTTCTCTAAGGTTGATATGGAAGATATGAGAAGTGCAGTGCCTGCATTCCTTACACTTGTTATGATGCCTCTTACCTATTCAATTGCCAACGGTATCGGCATCGGTGCAATGGCTTATGTTCTTATCACTGTATTCTCAGGTAAATTTACCAAAAAAGATATTGCAGTTACAATTATCGCGATTCTCTTTGCGTGCAAGTTTGTTTTCGGCACTATGTAATCAAAAAAAGGTTATCCCCATCGGCAAACGGTGGGGATTTTGTATTTACAACAGAAAGAAAATAATGTAAAATAGTATGACCATAAAAGAAAGGCGGGGAGACTATGATACTGATTATATCGCAGATTATCGGACTTGCGGCAGTAGGTCTGTATCTTCTGAGTTATCAGCTGAAAAAACGGAAACAGATTGTCTGGGCTACTTGCATTTCCAATGCTTTTTATGTTTTGCAGTATGTATTACTCGGTGCATTTTCGGGAGCGATTATGGATTTGCTTTCGGCTGCAGGCTCTTTCTTTGCGGGGAAGAAGCATTCGGCGCTTTTGAAAAAATACACCAAGTGGATTGCGGCAGCTAATCTCATTGTTATTGCGGGGGCGGGTCTTATAATTGCTGTAATGCAGCGCGACCCTATTGAACTTCTGCCTATTGCAGGTGCACTCTTTCAAACGGGTGGTCTTTGGTGCGAGAATGAGCAGACTATCCGCAAGTTCGGTTTGTGCGGTGCACCGTTCTGGCTCGTGTATAATTTTATTTCGCAGGCTTACGGAGCAGCTGTCGGCTCAGTGCTTATTATTGTGTCGGCGGTTACTGCCATGATAAGATACAGAGAAAAGAATGATTAAATAAAAAAGCCCACCGATTTATTCGGTGGGTTAAATTTTAGTGTTCGCCGTAGTGTGTTACGCCGTCTTCGTGAACGTGATATTCCTGAGTTGTAGTGGTATCCTCATAATAGTGAGTTGAACCGTCTTCGTGCACGTGATAGCCGGGGTCAGTAGGACTTGTTTTACTGAGAATAACAGCAACGATAGCGAGAATTGCCACAACGATTGCGACGGGAATAAATATTTTTTTCATAATATTTCCTCCGTTTTCTCTTTTTGTGATTTTAACATTGTTTCATCTGGAAGTCAACTGCTTAATATTGGCTTGTAGCACATCTGAGCTCTGCCCAAGGTGAACATTCAGACTTTAACAGCGGTTTTATCGGTGGCAACTAATTTGGTGAAATTGATGATAAACAAGAAAATTTCAAGAAGTGCAACGGGTACCATTTCCATCAGTGCGCTTTTGCCGATAAAGATAAATATGAAAAGGAAAGAGCCGAAAATGCCGAGCATACATAAGAAAAGTATACCGAAGCTCTTGTGCTTTTTACGGTTGACGAAAAAGTAAATTGCAAGTGAGCCCAGCAGGAAAATGATAAACATACCTGTTGCAACCCAGTGAGCAATTCTTTTGGGATTCCAGGAGTCAATGCTGTGTCCCAGGGTCAGAGCAACGAGAGCTACACTTATTAAAGAAAGAATGCCGAGTATGTCGTAAAGCTTGTGTTTGAAAGAAAATCTGCTGAAGAAATACTGTGAGTTGATGACGATGCTGCCTGAAGTAAGCAGACCCCATATCCAGAAATACAGTTTGCGGTCTTCACAGAGAAGTGACAATGTTCCGAGCTCGGACATCGGATTATTGCCCCAACAGAAGGGTAAAACAAGACCGTAAATAAATGCTGCAACCAACCAAAAAATACAAATGGGTTTTGATAAAATTTTTTTCATTTAATATTCCTCCTATATTAACGTCTTTGATAGTATAGCATATTATTGTGTTAAAATAAATTCATTTAAGAAAAAAACAGATTTAAAGAACAGATTTTATGTTGAAATAGTAGGTCTTATAGCAAAACTTGATAATTACTACAATACCGTAAGCACGAAGAAGCTTGATATTATTAAAAAGTGTCAGGCGGCGGGCGTGCATTTCGGTGCAACGGGTAAATACGGCTATCAGCTTTATCCTTTTGTAAAGAGTCAGAATGAGCTTGGCGATCAGTTTGTTGATCTTGAGCATTCATCATTTGGTGCAACCTGTGCAGCGAATGTTAATTCAATACTTTCAGATGAATATATCAGCACCCACGACAGTAAATATATTTCACCTGATAAGATGGTAGATGCTTCAACAAGTATTTTTAAAGACAGTCTTTGGATAATGAAAAATCTTTCACACGACAATACAACTTTAGATTATGAACTCATTGAGGTGTTCTGCAGAAACACCGGATTTACTGTTGATTCAGATCCGAGATTTCCTCAGTATATGATTCTTCTTCCTGATACAATGGAAAGAGATCCTGAAACAGGTGCTCTCGATAACAGCACAGGTACTATCGTACCTATGACAGACGAAAACTGTCATCTTACACTCTGGGATGAAATTCCTGAAGATGCAAAGGAAGAGCCTACAATCGCTTCAAGAATTGTGGCGTTCTTCCGTTGGCCCACCGCTATGATCAAGTTTATTCTTAATATTTCAGACGAGCATCCCGGTGAAGCTCCCGTATAATAAAAAACAATCCGTCAGCGTACCTTTAAAGGTGCGCTGATTTTTTTTGTGTAGCACCGCAGATAAAAAGGCAATGACATAGCAGCGGATAAAAAATCTGATATTTCTATTGACAAAACTGCTTCTTTGCTTTAAAATGGTAACAAGTTAATAATCAAACCGATGAGCAAGAGTAGTAGTATATCATCAGAACTTACAGAGAGTCGCAGTTGGTGGAAAGCGGCAGGGATGAGATTTATGAATGGACTTGTGAGGGCGGCCCGAAAATTCAGTAGGCGCCGACGGAAACTCTAACCGTTATGATGAGAGCGCATGTTGGTGCGTGAAACCCATTAAGGTGGCTGCAGTTTATCCTGTTCCTTTATGGAGCAGGTTTTATTGTTTTATAACAAATTTCCCGAACGCAAAGCGTGAAAGGGTTCTTATTTTCAGAAAGAAGGACAGACAAATGAACAATTACAGAGACTTCGACAACTATTTGAAAGAATTCCCTACAAAAGACGGCTATTTTGGTGAGTTCGGCGGTGCTTTTTTACCTCCCGAATTAGAGCCTGCATTTAAAGAGGCAGACGATGCTTATGAAGCAATCTGCCATTCAGCTCAGTTTATAAACGAGCTTCGCAGAATCAGAAAAGAGTTTCAGGGCAGACCGACTCCAGTTTATCATTGCGAAAGACTTTCAAAGCTTTTCGGTAACTGTCAGATTTATTTAAAGAGAGAAGATCTTAACCATACAGGTGCTCATAAGCTTAATCACTGTATGGGTGAGGGCTTGCTTGCGAAATATATGGGCAAGAAAAAGCTTATTGCCGAAACAGGTGCAGGTCAGCACGGTGTTGCTATTGCGACTGCCGCTGCGTATTTCGGACTTGAGTGTGACGTATATATGGGTGAGGTTGATATTGCAAAACAGCATCCAAATGTTATTCGTATGAAGATGCTCGGCGCAAATGTTGTGCCCGTAACACACGGTCTTAAGACTCTTAAAGAGGCAGTTGATGCCGCATTTGATGCATATCTTAAAGAATATGACCACGCAATTTATTGTATCGGCTCAGCTCTCGGCCCCCATCCCTTCCCGAAGATGGTAAGAGACTTCCAGTCAGTTATCGGTATCGAAGCTAAAGAACAGTTCCTTGAGATGACAGGTATTATGCCTGATGCTGTATGCGCTTGTGTGGGTGGCGGCTCAAACTCACTTGGTATGTTCACACCGTTCCTTTCATCACCCGTTGATATCTACGGTATTGAGCCTTTGGGCAGAGGTGAAAAAATCGGTGACCACGCAGCAACAATGAAGTTCGGCACCAAGGGTAAGCTCCACGGCTTTGAAAGCTATTTGCTTCAGGATGAAAACGGCGAGCCACTTCCTGTTTATTCAATCGCAAGCGGTCTCGACTATCCCGGTGTAGGCCCCGAACACGCATATCTCAGAGATACCGGCAGAGTCAACTATGAAACTGTATCTGACGAAGAAGCAATGGAAGCGTTCTTCCTGCTTTGCAGATATGAGGGTATTATTCCTGCTATCGAAAGTGCTCACGCTGTAGCGTACGCAATCAGATATGCAAAAGAGCATCAGAGCGGTTCAATTCTTGCTTGTCTTTCAGGCCGCGGTGATAAGGATATCGACTATGTATATGAAAACTATGGTTGCGGTGAACAGTTCAAGCTCGATTATGATGTTAAATAATTGCTGATATTTTCAACATTTTGCACAGCTTTTCCTCAAAGTTTTTAACACAGGAAAGGCTGTGTGTTCTTTTTGTGAAGTGTAAATTTACAGTTTGTTTTTAAGTTTTAAAATTTTCTGTGATTTAACTGTTTTATTGATTAATAATAATTTCAATCTATTGACTTATGAAATATAAAATGGTATATTTTATCTGTCCGAAAAAATAAAATTTGTATAAACGGAGGTAAATAAGATATGAAAAAGAATTTCAAAAAGACATTATCACTCATTCTTGCAGTGCTTATGGTTATGACTGCCGTACCTTTCAGCGGTCTTGCAACTGAAGCTGAGTGGGATTGTGCAGTCGATGGTCATAAGTATGATGGCGACTTTTTTGACAGAGTATACGGTAAACATGCATATTGGTGCTCTGAGTGTAACTTAGCATATGGTTATGTAGATGAAAACAATGCTAATGTTGATAATGCTTTACAAGAATGCGATGGTGGTGAAGCTGATTGTGACAGCAAGGCTGTTTGCGATGTTTGCAACAGAGAATACGGCGATACACCTGATCACGTGTTTGATCGTGAAGTTAAGAATGCAGATTACATAAAGACTGCAGGTAACTGCAAAACAGCAACTGTATATTTTATGAGCTGTAAGTGCGGTGAAAAGCCGGCTGAAGCAGATCAGGCAACAGCTGCAACATTTACTTTCTTAGATGAAAATGCACACGTTTGGGGCGAGTATGCATCAAACGGTGATGCTGAATGTGAAAAAGATGGCACAAAGAGCCGTACTTGTCAGGTTGCAAATTGTGGAGTAGTAGACGTAAGCGTTCCTGATGTAGGTTCCGCTCTTGATCACGACTTTACAGAAAAAACAGAAAATCCTGATTATCTTGCTGCTCCTGCTACTTGCACAACACCTGCAAAATATTATTTCAGATGTAGCGAATGCGGTGAAAGCGCTGAGATTTTAGAAAACAAAGACGAATATGTTTATGAAAGTGAAGCCGGTCCTGTTGACCACCACTTTGTAGAGCGTGAAGGCGGTCCTTTATCATCAGCTGAAGTTAAAACAGCACGCACTTGTACAGCTCAGGCTGTTTGCTATAAGGTTTGCGATATGTGTGATAAAACTTCATATGATTTAGGTAAACCGGAAAAGGTATATTCATACGGTGAATTAGCTCCTCACGTATACGGCGAGAACACAGCAACTAACACAAAAGTTCTTCGTGAAGCTGATTGTATTCAGGATGCAATCTATTCAATGTGCTGTAATGTTTGCGGTGCAGCTGAGGTAGTAATTCCTGATGGCCAGACAATTGCTGATATCGATGGTCTTCTTATTAAAGGATTAGATCAGGAAACAGCTGATAAGAAGTTCAACGCATTTGTAAAAGTTGGTTCAGCTCTCGGTCATAACCCTGACAAGACAGCTGCAAATGCAACTGAATATAAAGCAGCAACATGTACAGCAGACGGTCATTACGGTAAATGCTATTGCTCACGTTGCGGTTTAGAATATCGTATCGACAGCGAGGGTGATTTAGAGCTTGCTCCTGCAAATTTTGAATATAAGATCAAAGCTACCGGTCATACATATCCCGCAACACCTGATACTCCTTATAAGCATGCTACTTGCACAGAAAACGGTGATTACGGTAAGGCTAAATGTTTAGCAAAGGATTGTGGTTATACAGCTGATCTCGGTTCAGATAATAAGCCTCTGACAGCTGATAATGCAATCAATGAGGCTAAGAAACTCCACAAGCTTGGTCATAAATATGAAAACGGCAGCGAAGTTTGTAGCAGAATGATTGTTAACGAAAAAGGTGAGCTTGAACGTTGCGCTGAAATCAAAGACGAGCAGAGAGACTGCACTTGTATTGCTTGTAACGGTCAAGGCATTATGTTTTTACTCGGTGCACTTCTCAACTGGATTTGGAAGCTTATGAACAAAAACCAGTATTGCGACTGCGGCAGACAGCACTGGTAATCAATAATATTAAAATCAAAAAGCTACTGCATCAAGCAGTAGCTTTTTTGTTATCTGAGAATATTTTCGTCGATGTTTTCAATGAAAAGTTTTTGTGCAATAGGCTTGTAGTGCAGAAAGTCAATTGCATATTCTTCTTTCATTGTGTCGGGATTATTTTCGTCGAGCATAAAGTCGGTGTTTATAATTGCATCGGCGTTGCAGGATTTAATCCAATCATTTACTTCGTCAACGATATCCTGAGCCTCTTGGGTCCAGGTGAAGTCTCTAATTCCCGGTAAGAGTTTGCCGAAGCCTTTGAAGGGTGTAAGGGTGGAGACGTAGATTTTAATATCGTTGGCGTGAGCCATATCAATCACTTTCTGAAGTCCGTTGATAATATCGTTGGCAGTTGTCATTTCTCCGCCGACAGTCAGGGAGCGGGGGTGAAGCATATCGTTGATGCCCTCTTTGAAAATAATCTTCTTTACACCGGGGCAGGCGAGTATATCTTTGCCGAATCGGTTGAGCATACTCTCACCGTAAATATTAGCGAGAAGACCGTGTCCGTCTTCGAGGATGCGGTTGCCGTTGAGTGCCTGTTGCAAAACAGCAACGTTAGTGATACCCATTTTCTGAAGTCTCTCAGCAAGGTAATAAGGCTTCTCATTTGTCATAGTTGAATCACCTGCGACAACAATGGCGTAGCAATCCTCATCAGCGAGAACATCCACTCGTGTAATAAAGGGTGCGGTCTGCAATGTTGCGAAATCTGTCTTGAAAAACAGATGCCACCAGGATGTGTACTTTTCTTTATGGGTGCAGTTGCCTGGGCTGAGATAAGTGTCACCGCCATAAAGACTTTTGGTACGCATAACGGCACGTTTGACATAAAAGCTCACTGCAATTTTTTTCAGAGCTTCAACTTTGAAGTCGAGAACATCGGAAAGTATTTCTTCACCGGGAGCGAGTGTCAGCTCTTTTTTGCCTTTGAAGGTAACATTGACGGGCTTGTCGGTATCAGCTTTGCCGCCGACAAAATTTGCCACTGTAGTTTCGGTGATATGAAGCGACTTCTTGTTATATCTGTTTGATATGTTTATGCGTATTTTGTCACCGCTGAGAGTGGGACAGATAACGCTTCGTGCAGTGGAATAAAAAAGACCGTTATTAAGGTGTATCAGCGGCGGTATGTGAATACCGGCAGATGCAGCACTTGAACTCCACGTGCCGACCCATTTTGTTTTTGGCGTGTTGTTTTCTTTCATAAATTCACCAGCTTTACCGAGTTTATAAATCAATTTTATACCAATAAGAGCGCGTTGTCAATAACTGCAAATGACAATATAACGGCGGAATATAAATTGTAAATTTTTTTAATAAATTTTAATAAAATTGCTTGAAACCGCCGATTGTTGATGATATAATAGAACGCGTATCAAGTTGACAGAGCGATAGCAAATGACGGAGGAAATAAAAATGCTCATTACATCATTAAGAGTCAGAAAGATTGAAAATCCAACTAACAGACTTGTGGCAAAGTGTACCATTACTTTTGACGGTATGTTTGCTGTTAGCGACATAAAGGTGCTTTTAAAAGAAGACGGAGAATTGTATATGGGTATGCCCAGCAGAAAGACTGCTGCGGGTACTTTTAAAGACGAAGCTTATCCTGTAAACAGCGAAGTCAGGGCATCAATTGAAAAGATTGTTTTCGGTGCTGTGAAATACAGTGTTGACAATGATGTAGCTTTGCTCAACGGTGAAATTAAAGAGGGTACAAATAAGATTTCTCTTTTACAGCAGGATATCAGCGACTATGAATTAACAAGCTTATAAAACAAGGACTACTGTATTGTGCAGTAGTCCTTGTTTTTATGGATTTATATTATAAATTGTTTTATTATGGGGAAAATATAAGTTGGCGAATATTTACAAATAATATTGTCAAAAACTATTGCCTTTGAAGGAAAAAATTGTTATTATGTCATTGAATCAAAAAAATTCAATTTCATTATCAGAGAGGTTTCATATGGATATTTTTGATGTATTATCCCTTGTGGGTGGTCTTGCATTATTCCTTTTCGGTATGCAGACTATGGGTAACTCACTTGAAAAAAAAGCAGGCGGTCAACTTAAAAGCGTGTTGACAAAAATGACAAACAATCCCGTAAAAGGCTTTTTACTGGGTCTTATTGTTACATCTATCATTCAGTCTTCTTCGGCGACGACTGTAATGGTTGTCGGTTTTGTCAACTCAGGTATTATGACTCTGCATCAGTCAATCGGCATCATTATGGGTGCCAATGTCGGTACTACAATCACTGCGTGGATTCTTTCACTTATGGCGGTTGACGGCGCAGGAATAATGGCATTTTTCAAGCCGTCTTCATTTGTTCCCGTATTAGCGATAATCGGTGTTGCATTTCTTATGTTTTCCAAAAAGCAAAAGAAGAAAGATACAGCTACTATTCTTTTAGGTTTTGCGACACTTATGACCGGTATGTCAGCTATGTCCGATGCAGTTGCGGGTCTTAAAGAAGTGCCTGAATTTACAAGTATACTCACACTTTTCTCTAATCCTGTTCTCGGTGTTTTGGCAGGTGCTGTTCTCACGGCAATTATTCAGTCATCATCTGCTTCAGTTGGTATTCTGCAGGCAATCTCCACAACAGGTGCAGTTACTTTCGGTACTGCAATTCCGGTAATTATGGGTATGGGTATAGGTACCTGTATTACAGCTGTGCTTGCATCAATCGGCGCAAATAAAAATGCAAAGCGCGCTACATTGGTTCATTTGTATTTCAATGTTATCGGCACTCCTGTGGCTTTGGCACTTTTCTACGGCGCAAACACATTGTTCCAGTTTGATTTCTTCAACGATGCAGTGGGAGAAGTTGAAATTGCGATTATTAATACAGTGTTTAAGCTTTTCTGCACAATTTTCTGGTTCCCGCTTATAAAGGTGCTCGAAAAACTTGCGACAATTTCAGTCAGAGAAACAGAAGAAAAAGAGAAATATGAAATCCTTGACGAAAGACTTTTCGCTACACCGGCTGTTGCTGTTGAGCGCTGCAAGGATGTAACTCAGACAATGGCAGAGATTTCTGTTGAAGCTATAGAAAAGTCACTTCAGATGCTTTCAGAATATAATGCTCAGGTTGGCGAAGAAATTATCAAAGCAGAGAAGAAAGCCGATAAATATGAAGATAAACTCGGCTCGTATCTTGTCAAGGTTTCAGCTCTTGAGCTTTCAGACGAAGACGGTGCAGAGACCACCAAGCTTCTTCACATTATCAGTGACTTTGAAAGAATATCAGACCATGCGGTTAATGTTCTTAAATCTGTAGAAGAAATAGCAGAAAAGAAGCTGGCATTCTCAGAAAAGGCACAGTCTGAGCTTGCTGCTCTGACCGGTGCCGTAAGTGAAATTGTTGAGCTTGCATATAAGAGCTTTGCTGAAAATGATTTTGAAGCAGCAACTAAGGTCGAACCGCTCGAGCAGGTTGTTGACGATCTTAAAGATAAAATCAAGCTCAAGCATATCCGCAGACTTCAGGAAGGCAGATGTACTATTGAGCTCGGTTTCGTACTCAATGATATTCTCACCGACCTTGAAAGAGTATCTGACCACTGTTCGAATATTGCGGGCCTTGTAATTGAGATGGCTCACAGTGAAATGGATCTTCACAAATACCTCAAAAAGGTCAAGAGTGCTCCTGATAGTGAGTTCACCTCACTTTATGACGGTTACAGCAAGAAATATAACATTAATTTCTGATTTGTATTGTGAAAAAGTAAATTTTATTATGCATCAGTTACGAATGTTGACATTTAAATAAAATTTTGTTATCATATAAATATATTAATAAAAGGAGGTTCCATCATGGATATCGCTAAGGAAGTACTTGCTAAGATCGAAGAAATCGTTAAGCTTATCATCGATTTCATTAAGGGTCTTATCCCTGAGACAGCTCCCGAACAGGACGCTGAATAATTAAACGAAAAAAAGCAGAACCAAAACGGTTCTGCTTTTTTATCGCTATAACAAAATTATGTGCTAAGACGGTGCGAATAAATTACTTGATAGTTATGACGAGATGTGGTACAATATAAAAAAATCCTAATGATTTTTCAGGAGAACTAATATGAATATTATAATATCAGGTGTCGGTAAAATCGGTCTTGCTGTAATATCAACCTTGGTTAAAGAGGGGCACGATGTTACGGTTATTGATAAAGATCCGGATATAATAACAGATGTAACAAATATATACGATGTTATGGGCGTATGCGGAAACTGTGCTGACTGTGAGGTTTTGCAGGAAGCCGGGGCAGAAAAAGCAGAGCTTTTCGTTGCTTTTACAGGTTCGGATGAAATGAATATGCTTTCTTGTTTTCTTGCTAAAAAGATGGGTGCGAAGCACACTGTGGCAAGAATAAGAAATCCGGAATATAACGATCGTTCTCTGGGTTTTATGCGTCAGCAACTTGATTTGTCAATGTCGGTTAATCCCGAGCTTCTTGTGGCTCAGGAGCTTTATAATATATTAAAAATCCCCTCGGCTTTTAAGGTGGAATATTTTGCCAAGAGAAGCATGGAAATAATAGAAATGAAGCTTAAGGCAGATTCGCCTTTATGCGGAAAGAAGCTCAGCAAGCTTCGTGAAAAGCAGAACGTGGAATTTCTCATCGGTGCTGTTCTCAGAAACGGCGAGGTTATAATTCCCGACGGTAGCTTTGAGCTTGCAGCAGGGGATATCGTGTCAATAGCAGCTACTCCCGGTGATATGCAAAAGCTTCTCAAGGGTCTCGGCATTATTACCAAGCAGGCGAGAAGTGTAATGATTCTCGGCGGAAGCAAAACTGCCTATTATCTTTCAAAGATGCTGTTATCTTCGGGCAATGAAGTTAAAATTATTGAAAAGAACACAGGGCGCTGTGAAGAACTTTCAGATATTATTCCCAAGGCTGTTATGATCAACGGTGACGGCTCACAGCAGGAGCTTCTGCTTGAAGAGGGCCTTCGCTCATTGGATGCTTTTGTGGCTCTTACGGGTATGGATGAAGAAAATATACTCATATCCATTTTTGCCTCAAATCAGAATGTGCCTAAGGTTATATCTAAGGTCAATCGTGACGAAATGGTGAAAATGGCTGAGCAATTGGGCCTTGAGTGCATCGTTTCAACTAAGTCAATCACTTCGGATATTATTCTCAGATATACCCGAGCTCTAGAAAACTCTATTGATAACAGCAGCATAGAATCTCTTTATAAAATTATGGACGGCAAGGTAGAAGCTCTTGAGTTTAAGGTTCACGACGGCTCAGATCTTTTCGGCAAACCCATCAAAGAACTGAAAATCAAATCAGGTGTGCTTATTGCCGCTATTACAAGAGCAAACAGAAAAACTATTATCCCCTCAGGTGATGACTGCATTATGCAAGGAGACAGAGTTATTATACTTTCTGCCCGTTCACGTATCACTCAGCTTTCGGATATTTTGAGGTAAGCTTATGAACAGAAGAATGGTTTTATATGTAGTAGGCACTGTTATAAAAATAGAGGCGGCGCTGATGCTGTTGCCTCTTATAACATCGCTTATCTATAAAGAAAGTTGTGTCAGTGCGATACTGCTATCTATCGGTATTGCTTTGGTTGCAGGTTTTGCCATGACTTTGATTTTCAAGCCCGGCAGCAAGGTTATATATGCAAAAGAAGGATTTGTTATTGTGTCTCTTGCTTGGGTGGCATTGTCTGCTATCGGTGCTTTGCCTTTTTATATCAGCCGAGAGATACCATCGTTTGTTGATGCGTTTTTTGAAACCGTCAGCGGTTTTACAACTACGGGTGCGTCTGTTGTAACAGATGTAGAAGCAATGAGCAAGGGTCTTCTTTTATGGAGAAGCTTTACACACTGGGTCGGCGGTATGGGTGTGCTTGTTTTTGTTATGGCGATACTTCCGTCGGTGTCTGACAGAAGCATACATCTGCTCAGAGCAGAAGCTCCCGGCCCTATAGTCGGCAAAATTGTGCCGAAAATGAAGCAGACTGCAAGAATACTTTATATTATTTATATAGTAATGACTTTGATTGAATTTGCATTACTATTGGCAGGCGGTATGCCTTTGTTTGACAGTATAGTTCATGCTGTTGGTACTGCGGGTACAGGCGGCTTTGGTATAAAGGTAGACAGCCTAGGCTCGTATTCGGCTTATATTCAGTGGGTTATAACGGTATTTATGTTGCTTTTCGGTGTGAATTTCAATCTGTATTATTTTATTGTTATTAAAAAATTCAAATCCGCAATAAAAAACGAAGAGCTTATTACCTATGGCGCCATAGTGCTTTTTAGTATTGTAGCAATATGTGTAAACATAGCACCCTTATATGATACTCTTGCCGAAAGCATAAGACATTCTGCTTTCCAAGTTGCGGCTGTTATATCCACAACAGGTTTTGCAACGGTTGACTTTAATCAGTGGCCCGGATTTTCAAAGACAATATTGCTTCTGCTGATGTTTGTCGGCGGTTGCGCAGGTTCAACTGCGGGTGGCTTTAAGATTTCGAGAGTTATTCTTTTAGCTAAAAACATAAAGCGCGAGCTTCAGAAATTGCTTCATCCGAGAGCTGTTGCAACCATAAAGCTTGACGGTAAAAGAGTTGACGAAAAAACCATCAGCTCTCTCGGAGCTTATCTTGCGATTTATGCATTGTTTTTATGTATTGTTGTTTTATTGCTCGGTCTTGATAAATTCGATCTTGAAACCAACATATCTGTGGCTGCATCTTGTGTCAACAATATCGGCCCCGGTTTCGGCTCGGCAGGACCTATGGACGGCTATGCTATGTATTCGCCTTTTTCAAAGGTGTTGCTGTCTTTCACAATGCTTCTCGGCAGACTTGAGATATTCCCGCTTATACTTACATTCTCTCCCTCGACCTGGGTTAAGAAGTAAGTGTCAGACTTCTGTATAAAAAGAAGGTGTAACAATGAAAAAGATAATGGCAACAGTTTTGGCTCTGATGATATTATTGTCGGGTTTCAGCATGGCATCTTTCGCTGTCAGCGAAAAGCAGGGTATGGATGCTCTTAAAGCTCAGTTCAGTTACGGTGAATCATATCTCGATTATGTTTACTATTCACCTGCAACTAAAAACGATAAAACAAAATATCCTCTTGTAGTCTGGCTTCACGGTAACTCATCGGGAGATTACCCTGGACATCAGTTGGATAACTGCAATATCGCTCTCTGGTCAAGTGAAGAATATCAGAGCCGTTTCAAAGATACCGGCGGAGCTTATCTGCTTTTACCGAGATATCCTACATCGGGGCTGATAGATGTGGCTTGGGAGGGTACAACGAAAAATCTCAAGCAAACAATTGATTCTTTTTTATATCAACATATTGAAAATATTGACATAAACAGAATATATATCGGTGGCTATTCTATGGGCGGTAAAATGACCTTGAGAATGGCAATGGAATATCCGTCATATTTTGCAGCCGCTTTTCCTCTTTCGCCGGTTTATGCACCGTCAAACGCAGATCTCAATAATCTTATTGATATGCCTATCTGGTTTTTCTGGTGTAAAAATGATGATTATACATCTCTTAATGTTTTGACAGTCAATGCTAATTGGCAATATCTTATGAGCATATCAAACTGCAAAGAAAATTGCCGTATATCTACCTTTGATACTATATATAATTCCGATTACACCGTTAAAACCGCTGACGGAAAAAAGGATATACACAATACCTGGGATGCTGCTTGTCACGATTTGTTTATGGATGACAACAAGCCTCAGAAAGATATGACAGTTAAAAACGGCAACGGAAAGACAGTTTCTCTTTCGTATCCTCAGGGGCTTATTTATTGGCTGTCTTGTCAAAGCAAAGATGATGAACATAAAGAAGAAAAGAAAAGCTCAATTCTCGATATTTTTCACTATCTGATTGAGCTTATAAAGAAAGCTTTTGTTGATCTTATAAAGACAATTGCAAACTGAATTGTTGCACAATTTAGATGATTTTAATGAAAAAGTAGTTAATTTTTTGCTTGATAAGAAACTATTGTCGATAAAAGGTTGACAAAAAGTCTTATTATAATGTATATTAAAACAAAATAAAATAAAAAAATCAGGAGGAAATATTATGCTTCATCCCGTATTGGCGATGGCAATCGGTATCGTTATTATGATGCTGCTTATCATCTTCACAAAAATGCACGCTTTCCCCTCACTCATTATCTCAGCTATTATTATTGCTGTGCTCGCTATGCCTTTCGGCCCTGAAGGTTCCGTGGTCGATACCCTGACAGGCTGTGTAAGCACAGTAACAAAAGGCTTCGGTAACACAATGGCATCAATCGGTGTTGTTATCGGCTTCGGCTGTATTATGGGTATATTCCTTGAAAAGAGCGGTGCCGCTAAACGTATGGCCCTTACAATTCTTAAGCTTGGTGGTGTTAAAAACTGCGACGTTGTTCTCGGTCTTACAGGTTTTGTTGTTTCAATTCCCGTATTCTGCGATTCAGGCTTCGTTATTCTTTCATCACTCGCTAAGGAATTTTCACGTCTTACAAAAAGATCAATGGTAGGTCTCGGCGGTATCCTTGGTATGGGTCTTTATATCACTCACTTCCTTGTACCTCCCACACCCGGCCCTCTTGCAGTTATTTCAACCTTCAATGAACACGGTGCAGCAATTGACCTTGGCTTATATATTCTTGCAGGTATTGCTTTCTCAGTGCCCTTGTTCATTTTCTCAGTTTTCCTTTTCAGATACTTCGGTAAGAAGTACCCGAATCTCATCGTGCCTTATGAAATTGACAGAAGTAAATACACACCCGAACAGCTTAAGGTTCTCGACAGAATACACGAAAAGCACGACAACAACGAACAGCTTGTAACAAGTGACTTCGCTGATCTTCTTGCTTCAGAAAAGCTTCCTAGCGCGTTTCTTTCATTCGCAACACTTCTTGTGCCCATCGCTCTTATCTTCGCTAACACACTTGTTGGTCAGATCGATTCACTTGCAGGCACAACAGTTGCAAGCATCTTCACATTCCTCGGTCAGCCCGTAATTGCTCTTTTTGTTTCACTTTGCATGGGCGCATTCCTTCTTTGCCGTACATATGACAAAAAGACTTGCGTTGATATGATGCAGGAAGCTTGCCGTGACGCAGGTCCTATCGTATTCATCACAGCGGCAGGTGGTGCTCTCGGTGCGGTTATCAATGCAACCGGTGCAGCAGGCATTATGGCTAACTGGATTGTTGATGCAGGTGTACCCGCAATTCTCATTCCTATCATCATCGGTGTTATTATGAGATTCCCTCAGGGCTCAGGTACCACAGCTATGATCACAGGTTCAGCTATTATCGGACCTATGCTCGCAACTCTCGGTGTAAATCCCTATCTTTGTGCTCTTGCACTTTGTCTTACAACAATGTGCCCCAGCTATCTCAACGACTCATACTTCCACGTTGTTACAAACTTCTCGGGTATGGATATCAAGACAAGCCTCAAGACCTGGTCAATCGGTTCAATTCTTATCCCGGTTTTCGGTTCGGCTATTCTTGTTGTGCTTTCACTTTTCATTCACTAAAAAATCAGGCGGAGTACCACAAAGGTGCTCCGCTTCTATGTTAACTGTCATTGACATCGAAAAGAAAGGGTGTTAAAATATCAATAAATCAATATGAAAAGGAGATTTTTATGAAAACAATAAAAAAAGTAATAGCATTGATTTTATGTGCGATGCTTCTGGGCTCTTGCTGTGCGGTGGCTTTCGCGGCAGATGGCTCAGATGTTGCAACAATCAGTGAAAACGGCACGTCAAAAATTAAAGCTTTTTTTGAAGAAATCATTGCAAAAATCAAAAACTTTTTCCTGCAGATAGGAGATTTATTTGTGGGTGACAGGTTTACGGGCAGTGATTATACTATACCGATGCTGGATCTGAGTGTTATGCCCGACGAAATTAAGGGCACGGAATACGAATATCTTTATGAACTGACAACTGTAGATAAGTCAAAGGATTATATGGCGCATCCTGACAGCGTACTGCTGAAAAACGGAAATATTCTTACTGTGTACCCTGCCGGTCACGGTAAAGGTGCAGTGCTTAATAAGGTGAGCACCAACGGTGGCTTGAGCTGGAGTGAAACTGTCAGCAACACTCCGAAAAGCTGGGAAGATTCTCTTGAAACTCCCACAATTTACCGACTTCAGTTTTCAGACGGCAGTCCTGATAAACTGATACTTATATCAGCAAATCCCAAGTGGCCCAATATGTCCACTCCCGGCGGTTTTGAATGCTCAATCTCAGAGGATGAGGGTAAAACCTGGACTGAGTTTGAAAGATTTTACGGCAAAGACAGCAAAAACTCAGTGGTACCTATTGTAGCTATGGCAAGTCTTACACGTCTCAAAGAAAACGGTGAGTTTGTTGATAAGTGGATGGGTATTTTTCACGATTCTGATTTATACAATTATAAGACAATTCTCTCTTTCGATGAAGACGGTAATATGCAGTGGAGCAAACCCGAAAAATTTCTTGCAGAGTACCGCAAAATAGAAAAGAGTGCTCAGATGTGTGAAATTGAGGTTATCCGTTCTGATAAGGGTCTGGGCGATGAACTTTGTCTTATTGCAAGAAGTCAGTCGAAGACAATCAACTCAATGGTTGCGTTTTCAACTGATGAAGGTAAAACATGGAGCGAACCCAAAGAGGCTCCCTCTGCTCTTAACGGCGAAAGACATAAAGCTGAATATACTTCAGACGGCAGACTGTTTATAACCTTCCGTTCTATTGAAAGAGGACCTAAGGCTAAAGCCTATTCTAAGGATGCGACAGACAGAAAACGCGGTTGGATAAGCGAGGGCCTTGTTGCTTGGGTCGGTACATATGAAGATCTCAAAAACGGCACAGAGGGCGATTACAGAATAAAGCTCGCTCATACATATATGAACGGTCAGACTGAGCCTGAATACTATGCAAACGGTGACACAGGTTATTGTGGCAATGTAGTATTACCTGATGACACCATAGTCACTTGCAGCTACGGTAACTTCAGTGCCACAGAAATGCAGGAAAGCGGAGAAGAGCTTAAAACATTTATTTGTTCAAAGAGAATCAACCTCAAAGATACAGATGAGCTTGTGAAGAGATTTTTCGGCGAATAATATTAATTAAAACAGCACCATACTGCCTTGTTGGGTAATATGGTGCTGCTTTTTGTTGTTTGTTATACTGTGGCGAGGATTGTGTCTACATCGGAAATCTCAGCGCCGTAAGTTTCTTTAAGATATTTGATGCCGTGGATATAATCTTCTTCGGTAAAAGAGTCGGTTGCGTCTTTAGCCACAACGATATCATAGCCATACTGATAAGCATCGGCTGAGGTATGACGTACACACATATGAGCATGAAGACCTGTCATAATAACGGTGTTTACACCGAGTTCTTGCAAAAGTAAATGCAGATCAGTCATAAAGAACCCGCTGTAACGACGTTTTGGAACTACATAATCTTTGTCGCAAAGATCAAGCTCGGGGATAACTTCAGCACCTTTTGTGCCTGCAATAGCATGATCGCCCCAGAATTTCAACTCGTGGTCGATACCTTTGAGATGTGCATCATTACAGAAGATAACCGGAATGTTCTTTTCGCGACAGCCTGCAAGAAGCTCCTTTGTTTTGGGTACGATAGCAAGTCCGCGGTCGCATTTGAGTGCACCTGTTACAAAATCGTTGAGCATATCAACAACTAAAACTGCGTATTTTCTTTCCATTAAAATCAAACTCCTTAAATGTATATTTATATGTATATACATATTATAGCGAGGAAGTTTGATTTGTCAATAACTTTTTTCTTGTTTTTAAAACATTTTGGTGTTATAATGAACTGAAATAATAAAACGGAGAGATAACAATGAGTGGAGAAAAAAGAAGGATTCTTATAATAGATAAACTTGAAAAATCTCAGATTCCCGTAAGTGCAGGCAGCCTTGCGGAAGAATTTGGTGTTACCAGACAGATAATAGTTGCAGATATCGCTCTGCTGAGAGCTTCGGGATATGATATACGCGCGGAGCATAAGGGTTATGTGATGGATAAACCGGACTTGTCGTCACTGACAAAAAAGATAGCAGTAAAACACAGCAAAGAAAGTGTGACAGATGAGCTGTATGTTATAGTTGATAACGGCGGCAAGGTGCTGGATGTAATAGTAGAGCACTTGGTATACGGTAAAATATCGGCAGAGCTTAATATATCGTCAAGATATGATGCAGATAAGTTTGTTGATAAGATAAATCAGACGGGTGCAAATCCGCTGTCACTGCTTACTCACGGCTTTCATATTCACACGGTCGCTGTGGAAGATGAGGAATGTTTCGAAAGAATAAAAGAAAAACTGATAGAGCTTGGCATATTCATTGAAGCTATGTAAAAATAAAGACAGCACTCCGATTGGGGTGCTGTTTTGGCGCGCTTGAAGGAATTCGAATCCCCGACCTTTCGCTTAGGAGATATATAAGCAACACTTTATGTGTTCACTTGTTTTACCCTGTGATACCTCATAAGTCCTTATATAGCAAGGATTTTTAAATGTTTTTCTCCCTTATCATCATTTTCAATATTTCTTAGTTTTCAGTAATGTTTTACCATTTTGTTTGCAAAATGTTTGCAAAAATATATTATTACTAAAGTACAAATTTCGATGATTCATAAAACACAGAGTTCAATTGCGAGCTCTGTGTTTTAGTAAAAGAGATAACGTAATTATTGTTATTTATACTCTTGTAAAATCTCTTCTCTATATTTTTCAATTTCCATAAGAACATTTTGATATTTAAAAGTTTCTATATCAAGAGTATTATACATTTCACGAATATCATCAAGTTCACTACAGTCGACTTTCTTAATCCTACAATAACATCCCTTTGCATATTTGCTCAAAGCCCAAATTGTACCTGTTGGAATATCAAGGGGGTATCTGCCTACTTCTTTATTATCAATTTCTTCTTTCATATGTTGTATGTGGCTATTGATCGATTGCCATTCGCTTGTATATACATTACCCGTATACTCTATTTCTTGATTCATTGCGGTTAGTGTTGCATACATTCTAATAGCAAAGCAAATTTCAGAATTGTTTTCTTTGTCGGGATGTTCTGATATCTCTTGCAATAAACTTTCAATATATTTTGAAGGCTCTATATTCAAAATAAACAACATACAAATGTCCGCAAAAACCTCCCTAAAAAGCGTGTCAACATCATAACTCTCATCTACAAAACTGTAATTAAAAGAAAGCTTTATATTTTCATCATCAATAAAATCAAGATTTGCTATCGCCTCCGGATTAAAATCATCTTGCAAAAAGAGATCTCGTAAAAGATTTTCCATACTGTTAGCTACACAGATTTTATCAGTAGTGTTATAAACAATTATTTCACGCATCTCTCTTATTGTAAGGTTTTTTTCATGTCCTAAAAAAGCACGAAATTGTTGTTCAAAATAATTTTTTAAATTTTTATTGTTAGTACCATATACTCTTTCAATTAAAAGAGCAGCCATTGCCTCCGCATAATATTTTTTTCTTTTTTTTCTATTTCTTAACGATTCACCTACATAATGTGATATCTCATGACACAGATATCTTAATATTTTCTTAGGATTGTACAGATCACTTTCTGGTATTTGTATGCATACAATGCCCGGAATTTTATCTGTAGCGGGAAAAATCTCCTGGGCACTGGCTAATTCACAAGGATGAGGAACTAACATAACTTCAGTATGCAAATATTTTTTATCACTATCACAGTATTTAAGAATTTTAGAACATTTATTTAAAAACGCAACAATATACTCTAACATAAATACTGGTATGTCATATATAACAGGTCTAATTTCTGGATTATGGGAAAGTTGTCCCTCAATTCGCATAAGTTGTTCTGAAAAGTAAGAACATTTTTCAACAAATTCATATAGATGTTCACTATGCAACAATTCCTCTTTTTCATGCTTTTCTATTATATCCTTAATATTTAACAGAAACGCCCTAACCCCAGGAGCAATTAAATATACAACTTCATCCATTATAGGTGTTTTACTCATTCTGACAAGCGAATGGGCAACTTCAGAAATAGCATGAAACCAACCCAAATCCAAATGTTCAGATTCGATAGAGTTCAAAATATGTTTACACAAACCAGATAATTCAGAACAAATTTTAGAATTTATCAACTCATTGTCCGGAGAAAAGTCTTGATAATTAGTAGATTCTATATCTATATAAACACCTACTTTTGTAGCAGATTCGGGCTTTCTATAATTTTTGTATTCATCTGAACACAATAATTTTTTATACAAATTGACCAAACTTGCAGATGCTCTATCTTTATATATAATCATGACATCATCTATACCGTTTGTGCAATACTCTTCTCCCGGCGTCAAGCCATCTGATTTCATACATTCTTTAATAAGTTCAATCTGTTGCTTTGTTGTTTCCGTATTGTAACCTGAAAAACGCATTAAAAAAAATGGAATTATGTCATCGGGATCTGACCACATCGCATCAGAATATATGAGTTTTGAACTAATGCCAAAATATGTATAAGTTTTGCCGATATTTATACCGCTTATTTCTCGTAACCGCAAAATTTTTTCTATAAGTGTATTCATAGTTTTAGAACGAACATCTAAAACCATGTCACTAAACTCTGTAGCATAATATAATCTATATGACAAATTGCTTTGTTTTAATTCATTAGAAATTGCTTTTTTTATATCATTGAATTGTGTAGTTAATTTTATTGATGCAGGAAAATGGATACGAACAATTGCAACAAAGTTATTGCTATAATCGTTTACATATGAATTGGAATCATCTGGAATTAGGTACAGAGGATGATAATACACACTTTCATCATTGTTCTTAAATATTTTGTCCTTATCTTTTTTTATTTTAGAAAAGAAACCATCACAACTTTCATCAATATCATAAATATACATATCATCAAAATGACCTAGAGTAATCCAATGAGTTGATTTAGGCGGTTCCCACTGCTTTTCGTCTGCCGATTTCAGACTTTTTCTCAATAATATTACACTAATTTCCTTCATATTTTAACCTCCATTCTCTTTTAATATCATATTTTTCCCAAACTCAATTGCTTGGTTAATCTTTTCCCTGTTTTTTATATAATCAGGAAACAATGTATCTATTATTTCATCAAAAAAACGGGTATATTCTTTTTGGGGTATTTCTTCACGTAAAATAGTTGTTAACTCTATCCTTCCGTCAAAAAAATACACCCACGTTAACAAATATATAGTAGTTTTAGCAGAATCAGAAAAAGATTCAAATAAAACTCTATTTTCACTTGAAATAGAATCTAAAGTATATATGATGTTACTAACATCCCTAAGCAATAATGTAAAATCAACGGTAATATTTACATCTGTTGATTTGCGATTAAAATCAATAATTCTATATGTTATGTAACCGCTAACAATTTGGCAAATAATATCTTCGCTTTTTGTTGCTTTTTTTAATCCTTTAAATATACTTTTAAAAATATCTATCTCTCGTTGTCTTGTATTTAAATTTTGGTCTGAAATATTGTTTATGTTGAGATTATCCCAAACATGTAAAATCAAATCGAATTTGTTTTCCGTTTTATCATTTTTCAAGCTTTCTATAAATAAATCAGTGAAACATTTCAAATAGCTCCCATAATATTTAGCACCAACTTCTGGTAGATTTCCAGCCAAATTCAATACATTTATTTCCAAATCTTCAACATCTTTCATTTTTTCTTGCCAAGTTAGTTTTGCTAACTCCTCGCATTTTTTTGAACTAAGTATAATTTTATAAAAAACAATTCCCTGATACAAAAAACCTAACAATGTTGCTATCAATAACAGAATAGAGCTTTCAGAAAGACCTGCCTTTGAAACAGCAATACAAGCTAATGTTGCAAAAAAATGAAACATTGCAAACAGCCCGTATAACGGAAATTGACTATTCAAAATTTCCGAATAAGATATTGATAGCATTTTATTATCTATTTTTGCATATATCCAACCTATAAGTATATTAGTCAAACCAATAACCTTTATAACTTCATATATTGAACTCGCTTGCAAAAACACAGGGCATCTCATTTTGAATTCTCCACCCAAAACGCTATGTCCTTTAAAGAATTCATAGTATAAAGATACCACAACAAATATAGTTATAATAAAAAACAGCCAAAAAAAAGTTTTCTTCGTTTTTTCTTTATTATGCATAAATTAACCTCCGTTTTTTTATTCATCTGTGAGGGAACAAAAATTGCCATTACAGTTTATATCCTGTAATGGCAATTTTTCTGTAAAGGCAACCTCACCAAAATAATCTATTATTAGAGTTTGCCTATCTCTTTTGCACGCTTCCGATACACTGGACGAGAATAAACTTTCGTAGCTGCATAATAGGTTACAATAGGATTTGTAGTTGAAGAACGCTTGGTATCTAACTCTTTTTCTCTAATAGATTCCTCTTTTGCTTTGCTGTTAGGAACAGAGTTTCGGGAAAATCCGTAATACGACTTGTTCAAAGGTTAGTTTCACCTCTATTTGTAGACTCGCTTTACACGGCGATTATATAGCATAATACTTGAGGCCGTATGAAAAGCGGAAATAAATACAGTAGCATTATATGCTAAACATGTTTTTTTGTCAAGACCTTTTTTGTTTTGAATTATATTCATATTATAACCTGAAAATTCATCTACACTCCTAATTATAATTGCCCAAATATTAGGTATAAAGTGTACGATTTTAATAAGCTTGTGTTGATCGTTCTCAAATCCAAATCTATTTTGAATGCCTTTACATAATATATAGTTTCTAAAATTAAAAAAAGTAACACAAAAAATTATAAAATTGTAGAATTTGACAAAAAACAGCAAAAAAAGAGTTGGTTATTATCAAATTTAACACATCTAAATCCGCACCCACTTAATACGAGTGGGTGTTTTTTTATATTATCAGACGTTTGTGAACATTTGATGAATATTTTAATCGAATGGTGTGCATTTGCCCTTTCCTAGTGGGAATAGGTGAAAGGTATTTTTTAATCCTTTCGTATGGAGAAAAAGTCTCCAAATGCACCTTGAAAATTAAAGATACATTTCATCAGATACATTACTTGTGTCGGCTTGATGGCCGAGCTGTGCTTGTAGGTGCGCCATAACCTTTCATATGAAAACGAGCGAAAAAAACTATACAACGAAAGCCGAGTTGCTCTCGGTGGTGGCGATAACAGACACAAGGGATAATGATACTTCCGTAAGCGGCTGGCGGAATACCCGGCAGAGGTGAGATTCCTATGGATTCGGCTAGCAACCGAACGTCTGATGATTTCCCATGGTAAGAATTGCCGATACAGGGGGGTGTTGAGAACAAATACTGTATTATTAAATTCAAAAAGGTTTAAATCAAAATATGCGAACAAGGAGGTAAAAACAATGTTCAAAAAAATCACAGGACTTTAGGTAAAGTGAAGTCACCCTCAAAAAATAATACAAGGAGGAAAAACTAATGATTCACGGTTTGCTTGTCTTGCCCGGTCTTTACACAGCAGCATTTCTCCATATCATTGCGGCGATTGCAAATTTCATCGGAGGCTAATGTATGGCAGAGAATGAAATGCTTACTGATGTGCCATTAACACAAATCCGTGATTTTCTTCATCATCCCTATCTCGTTAAAGACGATGAAAGTATGGATGAGCTTGTTGAAAGCATCAAGGAAAGAGGCTTGATACAGCCGGTCATCATAAGACCTGTTGAAAACGGAATGTTTGAAATGGTGTCAGGGCACAGACGAAAAAGAGCTTTTGAAATTGCTGGGTATGAGAAAATACCCGCAAGAGTAAAAGAAATGTCAAGAGATGAGGCGATATTATCAATGGTGGACAGTAATCTTCAAAGAGAAACGGTTTTACCCTCGGAAAAAGCAAGAGCGTACAAAATGCGACTTGATGCTTTAAGACGCCAAGCAGGAAGACCAACAAAGAATAATTCGGACCCGACGGGACCGAATTTAACAGGCACACGCTCAAATACTGAATTGGCTGCTGAGGTAAAAGAAAGTGAAACACAGATTAAAAGATATATCCGCTTGAATTATCTTGTACCCGAAATGCTTGACCTTGTTGACGAAGGTAAAGTAGCAATGCGACCTGCGGTTGAAATTTCATACTTACCCGAAGAAATACAATATGACCTTTTGGAAGCTATGGAGTACAACGAAGTTACCCCGTCTCACGACCAAACCATCCGTATGCGAAAGGCATATCAGGAAGGTAATCTCACAACAGAGGTTGTAGAGGAAATTATGGAAGAGCCTAAACCAAATCAAAAAGAAAAATCACCTTTCAGAGATAAGCGCATTGAAAGTGCTATCCCGAAAGGTGTACCCAAAGATAAATACTGTGATTTTGTTATCAAGGCTATTGAATTCTATAACCGATATTTAGAAAGAGTAAAAGAAAACCGTTCAAGGTAATCTTTTGCTCTTATTTTTATTTCAAAAAAGAAAGGATAATTTTTTTATGAACATCAAAGTAGAAATCAAGAAAATCTTTAAAGGCGAAAGACCTGTAAAGGCTTTTGCCGATGTTGTGATTGACGGCAGTATGGTCATTCACGGTGTCGCAGTTATCGAAAAGGACGGCAATAAGCTCGTTTCCATGCCCTACAAGAAATGGAAGACCAGCGAAGGTGAGCTTCGCCGCAGTGACATTGCCCATCCCATCACAACAGAAACCCGTAAACAGATTTCCGATGCGGTACTTGCCGCTTATGAAATCGCAACAGATGAAAAATTCAATTAAATCTCAGGAGGTATTTATTTATGTTTAAGAAAATCAAGTCATTTTTTAAAGGTGTTTCATCAAAGGCAAAGTCAGCCGCAAAGAGTACAGAGGCTGTCATCAAGGCAAAGGTCATCAAGCTCCTCGTCGGCATCCGTGCCGAGGCTTATGTCGATACAGGTGTAAAAATCCTTATCGCAGTTGTTGTCGGTGCTCTTCTTCTCGGCGGTCTTTACGCTCTGTTCAACACAACGATTATGCCCACAGTTACACAGAAGATTCAGGAACTGTTTAACTACGCAGGCTAACGGTACTTTAAAATTTCAGGCGGAGTAGTTTAAAAGTGGCTGCTCCGCCACTTTTTTTCAAAGGAATGAAAAACAATGATAAAAACAAGCTTAATTAACCCTATGTATCCTATTCTCCCTTTAGGGAATGTACCAGGTGTTGCTTACTCGGATAAAGAAACTTTGTTTAACTTTATTGCTTCTCTTGCATATCTGACACTTATCCATCTGGTGTTGAGATTAGCTGTTAAGAAGGTACCCGAATACAAAAAGGAAAACAAGAAGGAAATGATAGTATGCCACATCATTACGGCAGGAGTATCTCTTGCTATGCTCCTTATGTTCGGTCTGTCGGATATGCTTATAAAAGGAACTGTGTTCTACCTTATTCTTCTTTACTCATCACTTTCAGACAACCACACAAGAACATTGAATGATGCCGCTTCGATTATGGTGGTAATTACTTCGTTTATAGGTGCAGATGTATCAGATGTTCCCAAAATGGCCTTATCTGCCCTTGTTCTCTTTGGAGTATTTACTCATATTCGCCGTTGCAACAAACGGCGGTTTAGGCGGTGCTGATATTAAATTAACGGGTGCGTGTGCATTAGTTTTAGGCTTATGGAGCGCAACCTTCGGACTCATAGTTGGTCTGTGTCTTGCTATTGCTCATACCCTCATTAAGTACAGAGGTAAAGATAAAAACGACGACCTTGCATTTCCTTTTGTTCCCTATCTTTCAATAGGATATATGGCAGGATTTTTCTTACAAGGAGGTTTTTAAAATGAAAATGAAAAACAGAACCTTAATCGGTATTGTCTGTATCGTTTTGGCTGTTGCGGTGACATTCCTTGTTTCACCTCTTGTCAACAGAATATCCGAACAGAAAACCGATGTAATCCGCTTCACAAAGGATATTTCACACGGCAGTAAGATTGCTGAAACGGATATTGAAATTGTGAAGCTCTCAAAAAACAGCGTTCCCGAAAAGGCACTCAAAACAAAGGATGCCGTAGTAGGTAAATATGCAAAGGCTGATTTGTTCAAAGGTGACCTTGCAACAGAAATAAAGATTACAGATGATGAAAACTCCGTAGCAAATGTTTTCAGCTCTCTTAACGGAGATAAGGTTGCTATGAGTGTAACCATCAATACCTTTGCGGGCGGTCTTTCGGGTAAGCTCGAAAACGGTGACATTGTAAGTGTTTATGTAACCGATAAGGAAGGCGAAACGAAGGTCCCGTCAGAGCTTAAATATGTTAAGGTAATCACCACTACAACATCAGGCGGTGTTGATGAAACTGAGGTTGTGGAAAATGAGGACGGCAGTTTTGAGCTTCCCTCAACGATTACACTTCTTGTCTCCTCAAAGCAGGCTATGACCGCTGAGCTTATCTTTAACATGATTGTCCTTGTCGGCACAGTCAAAATGGCTGACCGTGTTGTTAAGGAAATGATGGGACTTTAATGACAAAGGAGCTGATGCTATTTGGAAGTAAAGATAAACCGTGAAATCGGTGACTATACCGAAAGTGTCTACTTCGGTCTGTCACTTCGTCAATTTATCTTTTCCATTCTTGCCTGCGGTGTAGCCGTAGGCTTGTACTTTTTACTCAAACCTTTATTCGGTATAGAAACCTTGAGCTGGGTGTGCATCTTGGGTGCGGCACCCTTTGCGGCAATAGGCTTTTTCAGTTGGCACGGTATGACAGCAGAAAAGGCTTTCTTTGCTTACCTTCGCTCTGAAATCCTTATGCCGAATGAACTTAAATTCAAATCAATTAATCTTTATGACGAAATAGAAAGGAGTGATAAGGATGTTCGACTTACTCGGAAAGCTGAAAAGCCTCGTAGGAATAAGCGATAATTTCGGTGACGGTATGGCTGTTCCTAAGTCTGTGCAGGATGCAATAGATATAAGAGCAGTTTATCCCGATGGCATTTTTCTTGTCGGTAAAGACAGATATTCAAAGGTCTTTAAGTTTACCGATATTAACTATGCCGTAGCAAGTAAAGAGGATAAGGAAACAGACTTTTTTAAGTACAGTGATATTCTTAGCACTAATGTTGAAGAAAAGATATAACGATATTCAAGAACTTATAGACCTTTTTGGGGAAGAATATTATGACTATAATTTGGTGTTTTGTTCGCCCAACGGAAGACCAATGGAAAGTCAAGTTATAACAAGAGCTTTACAAAAACTTATCAAAGAAAACAATTTACCAAACATCGTTTTTCATAGTCTAAGACATTCAAGCGTCACATATAAGTTGAAGTTGAACAGTGGTGATATAAAAGCTGTCCAAGGTGATTCAGGACACTCACAAGTTAAAATGATAACGGATATTTATTCTCATATACTCGATGAAGATAGAAAGTACAATGCAATCAAATTTGAAAATGCTTTTTATTCTAATCAATCAAACTCTTGCTCGGGAAAAAAGTCAAATGAGGAGAATTCATTATCTTCAAATAACTCAACTGAAAATGATGTCGAAGTTCTTTTAGAGTTGATTCAAAACCCAGAAATGAAAGACTTAATAAAAATGTTAGCAAGTTCATTAAAATAAGAAGTGGCTGTTTCACGAAAGTGCAACAGCCACTTTTAACTAAAGCAATAATCATAAAATGTTTAAAAAACAACTTAAAAAACTTGATTTTACTATAATGTTTGCAGTTTGTTTGCAAACGCCCAAAATGCACTCTATTTTCTGCTTTTTTTGCTAACATTTGTTTGCATTACCAAACACTTTTTTACGGAACACCAATCTAATAAATTATTAAAACTCTATGTGTGTTGACGCAATGGAAACAAAAAACAAAAGTGCTAAAAAACCGTTGTATTAAAGGCTTTCAAGCACTTAGGTTGGCACCCTCTACCGGAATCGAACCGATATCTAAGTCTTAGGAGGACCTTATTCTATCCGTTGAACTAAGAGGGCATATTAAATTATTAAGCACATAAATCAAACACTTTTTGCAAAAAGGTGTTTTGTTTAACTAACCCTTAGGAGGCGAACGCTCTATCCGGCTGAGCTACAAGCGCATATTATTTTACTTAAGGTCTATATTTTACCACCCTTCAGGATTAAAGTCAACATTCTTCGGCAGAGTACAAAAGAAAATGGTGTATTTATTTGACAATCGGGTAAAATTGTATTATTATATAGTTTAGTTCGGATTTTTATTATGATCAATTCATAATTCATAATTCATAATTTTTCGAAAGGTAGTGTTATATATGAGTGAATGTTCAGGTAACTGTTCATCATGTTCATCAGCTTCAGGTTGCAAAGATAAAGAAAAAGATATGCACCTTAAGCAGAATGAATACAGCAATATCAAAAAAATTTATGCTGTTGTCAGCGGTAAGGGCGGTGTTGGTAAATCATCGGTTACTTCACTTCTTGCAACTGCTATGCAGCTTCGCGGCAAACAGACTGCAGTTCTTGATGCAGACGTAACAGGCCCCTCAATTCCCAAGATGTTCGGTATTGAAGGTCAGGTTGAAACCAATAACATTGTAATGTTCCCAAGAGAGTCAAGGGGCGGCACAAGAGTTATGTCTGTCAACCTCCTTCTTCCCTCTCAGGATGCTCCCGTTGTATGGCGCGGTCCCGTTATCAGCGGTGTAATTCAGCAGTTCTTTACAGATGTTGCGTGGGGCGATGTTGACTATATGTTTGTTGATATGCCTCCCGGCACAGGTGATGTACCCCTTACAGTTTTCCAGAGCCTTAAGGTTGACGGTATCATCGTAGTTACAACACCTCAGGATCTCGTTGGTCTTATCGTAAGCAAGGCTATGAATATGGCTGAGATGATGAATATTCCTGTTGTGGGTCTTGTTGAAAATATGAGCTATTTTGTATGTCCTAACTGCAATGAAAAGCACAACATTTTCGGCGAAAGCAAAACCGAAGAGGTTGCAGCTAAGTTCGGTGTACCCGTTTTAGCGAAGCTTCCCATCGACACAAGAACCCCGGCGCTTGCAGATAAGGGCGCTATCGAGCTTGCTGATACCGATCCTATTCAGGGCGTAATTGATAAATTGCTTTCGTAATAGTTAGTTTACAAAGCAAATAAATCCTTGCATAACTTCATTAACACAAGTTTTACAGGGAAATACTTGATTTTTACAATTAAAATCTGTAATCTTATGATTGTATGATAATCGGTATAATTTAAGGAGTTTGGAAATGAAAAAAATACTCAGAAGAATTTTTGTTTGTATACTGATCCTCGCTGTTGCAGGCGTAGGTGCGGGTGTTTATTATTTCACCTATGACCCTGAAAAAATGGCTGAAAACAGCAATGGTTACGTAACGGATAATAAGGGCATGACTTATACAATGGTAGCTGATAAAGAAGGTTCAACTTATGTTGTTGTAACTGACGATGCCGGCAATCGTTATGCTGCTGAATTTGACGGTACGACTGTAGGCAGCACTGTGGGTGATGTCAACGGTGAGGTCGCTATTGATGATGTGCCTACAAACTTTACAGGTACTCACGTAGATGTTACAAATGATATCAATAAATTTCAGGGAGAAGTTTCCACCACTATTCCTACAACTGTTGTCGGTGAGGATGATGTGACAACTACAGTTAAAAATCCTCAGGGTTCGTCAGATAATAAAAACGAAGATGTTACCACTACAAAGCCGGCAAAACCGGACACCGGCAACGATAAACTCACAGCTTACAGAATTGATAAATATGAGCAGATTTTCAAAAGCGGTACATATCTTATGAAAGTCACAACCAACGACAGCAGTATGGGTGATCAGCCTGTTACAATGGCAATCAAAAACGGCAATATGTATGTTGAAATGGCCATGGAGCTTGAAGGCACTTCAATGAATTGCGGAATGCTTTATCTCAACGGTAAAGACACACTTTATCTTATTTTCAACGATTGGAAAAAATATTGCAAGATGCCTGAAGATATGATGGGCGAAGATATGGATATCGGCTCAATGATGTCTGAAATGGGTGGTAATGAAACTGAAATCGGCAAGATTACAGTTTCAGAAGTTGAAATCAACGGTGAAAAACTTATTCTCGAAAGCTATAACAGCAAATCAGACGGTGTTACTGTTAACTATTATTTTGACGGAGATATGCTTGTAAGACGAGACAATGTTTATTCTGACGGTCATGTTGATTCCACATACTTTGCTCAGATTACAACAGATGTACCCGATTCATATTTTGAAATTCCCAAGGGTTACAGCTATATCAATCTTGATTGGCTCGGACTTCTTGTGTAAACGGTGATATTAAATGAGCAAGTCGGTTAGACTTGCTCATCTTTTTATTTTTATACGATGTGCATTGACTTATGTGTTTGTTTAGTATTATAATGATAAAAAGGCAAATGAAAAGTTTGTCTGAAAGGAGAGAGAATATGAAAAAACTTTATCTTGACACAAAAGAAAAAATCTACCGTGCCACAGCGATAATTTTTATCGTTCAGCTTTTTGGTGCTCTCGGTGCAGGCTTTTTCTTTTTTGTGCAAAACATCTTTCAGTCTTATCACATTTTAGGTTGGACGGGAGCAGAAAACGAGCCTACACTCTGGTTTATTCTTTTTTGGGCAACTGATTTCTTCTTTGTTGCACTTGCTGTGATAGTGGCATATCTTATCGCGGGACTTCCTGCCCTTGCACCTGCCATGGCGCTGTCGGTGTATTTCGCACACTTCACATCAGCACCTGCCGATGCGATAAATACATATGCCTGCTTCTTTGCAACACCTGCAAACTATGAAAAAGCAACATCTATAGGTTATATGGGTTATCTTATTATGGCGGTAATCCTCGGCCTGCTTATTAAACTTCTTTATGCAGGCTGGTCAAACCTCAAGCCTGTTATCGGTTCAAAGCTCGATAAGCTCCTCGGAAAAATCAAAGCTATCCCCGATACCGTAAAGGGTCTCGAAATTATCGAAGGCGTTGACCTTATCGTTATGATTCTTATTCTTCCTGTAGCATCAGCTGCTATAACCTTTATGCTTACAAAATACGGTATTCAGGTGCCTTTTGCTACTCTTGCTGAAACCTTAGGCAACACCCTTAATGCCCTCGCTGAAAACAATGTAATCGTTGCGGCTCTTGTAATGGGACTTATGGTTGGCTTTGATCTTATCGGTCCTGTATCTCTTGCGGCCTTCTCAGTGGCAACAGGCGCATATCTTGCAACCGGTAATGCTCAGCTTATTACTATTTACAGTGTTTGCTTTATCGCTACCGGATGGACATCATTCTTCGGCATTCTTCTTTGCAAAATCTTCAAAAAAGGTAAGACCGATACTGACGATATGAACTTTGCAACTTCAGGTCCTATCAATGCTATATTTGAAAACATCAAGCTGACAACTGCATTCTCAATGCCTCTTGCTTGCAGAAGTCCCTTTACTGTAATTCCAGGCCTTATGGCAGGCTCAGCTTTAGGTGGTGTGCTTACAGCTGCGTTTGGTATTGTAAACAACGCTTATATCGACGGCTCACTTCCTGCATATACATCTTCTAAATATACCTTTGCAGGTGCGGAATATACTTTCAGAGAGCTCTTTGAAATGGGCGAAATTTACATGAGCTTCACTCTTCCGCTTCGCTCGGGTGATTGGCTTACTTGCAGACTTCCTCTTGCTGCAATTATACTTGGTTGTGCAATTTTTGGTGGTTTCGTAATAATGCTTCTCAAAGAGGGCGAATACCGCTTTATGTCAAAAAGAGGTCTTTTCTTTGAAGCTAAGGGCGACTTTGTTTTAGAAATGCGCGAGCACGGCAAAAAACTTGCAAAACAGCTCAAGAGCGAAAAATAATATCTGCGTAAATACAAAAGCTGTACCGGTTTTCCGGTACAGCTTTTAAGTTTATTTTATTTTGTTGAGATGTGATTTAATGGCATTGAAGCTTTCTTCTGAAAGAATATGCTCTATTTTGCAGGCATCTTCTGCGGCAGTTTCTTTTGATACCCCGAGCATTGTTAGACACTCGGTAAGAATGGTGTGTCTCATATAAAGTCCCTCGGCAATTTCTTTTCCGGGAGATAAAAGGGTGATAGTGCCGTCACCCATAACATCAATATAGCCATTTTCTCTGAGATTTTTCATTGCTATACTGACACTGGGTTTGGAAAAACCGAGTTCGTTGGCGATATCTATAGAGCGAACGGTGCCGCCTTTTTTTGAAAGCATTAATATTGTCTCGAGATAATTTTCTGCTGATTGGTGAATTTTCATTATAATTTCTCCTAAGTGGTTATGGTGAAATTATAGCACAATTTGAATTGATTTTCAAGCGGTTAATCAACAACGAAAGCGAACTGTATGTTTTATCGGAACAGATAGCTTTTGAATATCAAATAAAAAATCGCTAATACACTCGTGTATTAGCGATTTTAAGTTTAGATTACTGACCTGCTAAGATGTTGCCGATGAAGCTGTATACGAAAACGCTGATAGCTCTGAGCCACACATCTAACTGAATGTAGAACTCAAGGAAAGCTTCGTGGAAACCATCGATGTAAGGTGCGAATGCATCAAGCTTAAGGAAGTCTGAGATAGCCATAAATGCATTGTTAAGCTCGTTGTTGAAATCACCTGAGCTTTCGCCTGCTATAGGCAGTGAGGTGTCTGTAGCTGATGCAACAACAGCAACTGACATCATAAGAACAAGAACTAAAACTAAGCTTAAAATCTTTTTCATTGTAAATTACTCCTTTACCTTTTGATAAGAAAATTATAACAAAAGTTAAAGTGATATGCAACAGTTTTTTTATATTTTTAATCTTATCAGCTTAATTTTTATTCTTTGGTTATTTTATTAACACATACATTTCACATTTTGACTTTCATAAGGATGCGTGAGATATAATTTAAAAGTGTGCGTTTCCGAAGCCGCTGCGGCGGCTTCGGTATTATAGTCTGTCGCGGTATGAAAACGGCTTTTCGAGGGGATTGGCTTTCCCACCGGTAACCGCAGACAGTAAAGGGTTGTTTTACCCTTGTTTTTATTTTATGCTGCAGACTAAACATTGACATAAAGGGATTTAATAAGATATAATAAAAAACAAAGATTAATGTTGTTTTGTAACAGCTTTGTTTGCGAAACAAAAAATAAATGAAATATAATTAAAGGAAGGAAAATTTTACTATGAATAAAACAGTTGGTATACTTTTTGCTGACGGTATGGAGTACGGCCCATTTTTGCAATGGGCAAAAGTAAAGGGAGCATCAGAAAGTGAAAGAAGAGGCAATGCGAGCTGTAGTCTCAGCCTCGAAAAAGACGGCAGAGTACTCGATATAATCGGTGTAAGATGCGGTATCGGCAAGGTTAATGCCGCTTCTGCAACAGCTTTTTTAATAAGCGATGATAAGGTCGATATAATTCTCAATGCCGGTCTTTCAGGTGCAGTGCAAAAGCTCAGACGCGAGGATATGATTGCCGTTGAAACTTATGTTGAGTGTGACTATGACCTTACAGCTATCGGTAAGCCTTTGGGTGTTAAGGCTGACGGTCAGAAGTATATCTATGAGGCTGACGAAAAGCTGATGGCATACGCTCTTATGAGTGACGGTATTATCAAAGCCAAGGCGGGTACCGGCGACATCTTCCTTACTGATAAAGCGAAGAAAGAGCTTTACAGAGATACTTTCGGTATCGAGTCGTTTGATATGGAAACAGCGGCTATTGCGGGCGTATGCGATAAGTGCGGTATTCCTATGTTGTCACTGAGAAAAATCAGCGACGATGCAGACGATTCATCTGTTGAAGACTACAGAGAAATGAACAACAGACAGGAAGCTTGCTTGACTGAATTGCTTGTAAATATATTTAATAGAATTATAGAAGATTCTGAACAGTGGTGAATGTAATAAAAACTTAAAAAGTTTTAAAAAAATCAAGATATTTGTATCAATTCCCCTTGAAAAAGCCTGAAAAGCAGAGTATAATAATATATGATTTTAACATTGCGGTACTTTAACCTTTTTTAGGGTAAAATCGCAACCTGACAATTATTTATCTGTAAAAAAGGTTTATTAAAACAAAGGAATGGGGAGTTATTTTGAAAGCAGATTTACATTGCCACACAAAACTTTCAGACGGTACTTTGGGTATCGATGATATCATTATTCTTGCCAAAAACAGCGGTGTAACTACTCTTGCTATCACAGATCACGATAGTCTTGCCGGCACAGTCAGAGCGTCAATTATCGGCGAAAGACACGGTATCACGGTTATTCCGGCTGTCGAATTTTCTGCAACAGACAGCAAAAGACAGTCAAGAGCCCATATCCTTTGCTATCTTCCCGATAAACCGGAAAGACTCGAGGGTCTTTGCAAAAGCAATTCAGATAAAAGAAAAAGAGCCGCAAGAATTATGGTTGCGAAGGTTGCTAATAAATTCCCCGTTACTCCCGAGCTTATTATGAAGTGTGCAACGGGTTCAACAAATATCTACAAACAGCACATTATGCAGGCGCTTATGGAATGCGGTTACACAACCACAATTTTCGGTGACTTATATAATATGCTCTTTAAAAAAGAATCAAGAATCAACGTGCTTATGGAATCTACATATCCCGAGCCCGCTGAAATTATTGAAGCTATTCACGAAGCAGGCGGTATTGCAGTATTGGCTCATCCCGGCTTCTACAACAACTTTGAGCTTTTAGAGGAGCTTATTCCTCTCGGACTTGACGGCGTTGAAGTATGGCATCCCGAAAACACTCCCGAACAGCAGGAAATGCTTATTGCTACAGCAAAGAAGCACGACCTTCTTATGACAGGCGGCAGTGATTTCCACGGTGCTTATAATGCATATCCTATTAAGTTGGGCGAATACGGTCCTGACGAAGCTAATGTAGCTCAGCTTCTTTCATATAAAGCTAAAAAACGAAGAAAGATGAAGAGACAGGCGGCTGCTGCAGAAGCTAAATAAACAGACAAACGGAGTTAGACAATGAGTGAAAACGATGTAAGAATTTATGTCAGCAAAAAAGAAATGAATAAGAACGCCTCAGAATTTTTGGGTAGCTTCGATGCGGTTATGCGTCAGAAAGCCAACGGAAATATCGATAAGGCACGCAAGCTTGGTGCTGTTCTTGCGACAATTGCGCCTACAGGTGACGGCGACGGTATCTTTGTTAATCTTAAAGATCACCTTTCACCAAAGTTTTTTGTGCAAGACATTCTTTATCAGATCAGAGTTCTTCTTGTTTTCGCTTGCGAAACTCTTCTTCAGATGGAGCTTCCTACAGAGCTTCTTTCCACAACAGCTATCGCATCTATGTATGATGCTATGGAAAAAGATATGCCGGGCTTTTATAATAACATTGCAAACGGTGCGGCATTTACATTCTATTACCTTGCCATTCAGAAAGGCGGAGATATTTCAGAGAATATCGGTGAAGCCTTTGCTATGCTCTGCGCTGTAAAAAATAAAGACAGCTTTGTGCTTGCAGGCAAAACCGTGTGGAATTTAGCTGTAGATATTATCGATAAAGAAATCGAAAAAGCTGACATAAAAGAGTCGGCGGAAACTAAATAATTCAGCAATCGAGCGGGCATTGGTATGCCCGCTTTCATATTATACAATCAACTTAAGTTAAAAGTTTTGCTTTACGGAGGACAATATGAACATTAATGACATTAAAGAAATTCTCGGTGCAGAGGTTATCTGCAGAGCCGACTTGCTTGAAACAACTGTAAATGCTGCTTGCGGCAGCGATATGATGAGCGATGTGCTTGCTTTTGTTAAAGAACAGGCAGTACTTCTCACAGGTCTTGTTAACCCTCAGGTTGTGCGTACAGCCGAAATGATGGATATGCACTGTATAGTTTTTGTCAGAGGTAAGAGACCTAATCTTGAAATGATTGAAATGGCTGAAGACAGAGATATGGTTATGCTTTGCACTGATCTCGAAATGTTTACATCCTGCGGTAAGCTTTACTCGGCAGGTCTGAGAGGGGGCAGCGGAAAATAATGGCTGACAGTATCAGACTTCATTACGAGGTTTCCGGTACGGATTTTACTCTTGCAGGCGCTGCTTCCGGTGATGTCAAGCGTACCCTTAAACAGCTTGGAATATCACCCGATGCCATAAGAAATGTTGCTATTGCTATGTATGAGGGCGAAATCAATATGGTTATTCATGCCGGCGGTGGTGAAATAGACGTTGAAATTACGGAAACTGATATAAATATAATTCTCGAGGATCAGGGTCCCGGTATCGAAAATGTTGAGCTTGCTATGAAAGAGGGCTATTCAACAGCGCCCGACAATATCCGTTCCTTAGGTTTCGGTGCAGGTATGGGTCTGCCCAACATCAAGAAATATACCGACGATTTCAAAATCGAAACTCAGGTGGGTGTAGGTACTAAACTTATACTTAAGGTGAATATTTAACTATTACACGACATTTTATAACTCGGAGAAATAGGTGAAGAAATGGCTAAGTTATTTCATTCGGTACGCCTTGATGATGACAAATGCCAGGGGTGTACCAATTGTATAAAACGTTGCCCTACAGAGGCAATACGAGTCAGAAATAAAAAAGCATATATCATTTCTGACAGATGCATTGATTGCGGTGAATGTATAAGAGTTTGTCCGCATCACGCAAAATATGCAGTCAGTGAAAGCTTTAACGAGCTTATCAAATATAAATACAGAATTGCTCTTCCTGCACCTGCGCTTTACGGTCAGTTCAATAATCTTGAAAATGTTGACTATGTGCTTACGGGCCTGAAAAGAATGGGCTTTGACGATGTGGTGGAGGTTTCAAAGGGCGCTGAAATTTTAAGCTCGGCAACAAGAGAAATGTTTGAAAACGGTGAACTTAAAAAGCCGGTTATATCCTCGGCTTGTCCTGCTGTTGTAAGACTTATAAGAACAAGATTTCCGAATCTCTTGGGTAATCTGCTGCCTACTTGTGCTCCTATTGACCTTGCAGCAAAAATTGCAAGAGAAAAAGCGAAGAAAGAAACCGACTATACAGATGAAGAAATAGGTGTATTTTTCATTACACCTTGTCCTGCCAAAAGAACGGCAATCAGAAGTCCGCTTTGTCACGAAAATTACGGTATAAACGGTGCTATCGCTATAAAAGATATCTATACTGTGCTTGTGCAGACAATGGACAGACTGACTGCTGATGAGGTGGAAACCATAAACGATTCGGGTATTATCGGTGTTGGTTGGTGCAGCAGCGGCGGTGAAGCGGCAGGCCTTTTAAAAGAAAGATATCTTGCTGCAGACGGCATTGAAAATGTTATTAATGTGCTTGAAGAGCTCGAGGATGAAAAACTCAATGACCTTGATTTTATTGAGCTTAACTGTTGCACAGGCGGATGCGTCGGCGGAGTGCTGACGGTTGAAAATCCATATGTTGCAAAGGCTCGTATTCAGAGGCTTCGCAGGTTTATGCCCATATCCTGCAATAAGCTCGAGGATTATTTTACACTTGACGAACTTGGCTGGACTATGGAGCTTACTCCGTCGCCTGCAATGAAGCTTGCGGACAATGTGATTACAGCCATGAGAATGATGTCTAAACTCAAAGAGATTGAAGGCTCACTTCCGGGGCTCGATTGCGGTATTTGCGGAGCTCCCAGCTGCAGAGCTCTTGCCGATGATATTGTTCGCGGTTATGCTCAAGAATCGGATTGTGTGTTACATAACATAAAAATCGGCGGTGAAGATGATTGGTTACCTGCACCTTTCAGAGTGAAAGTGCAGAATGAAGATGCGGGAGAAAAAGATGAAGATTAAAGATTTTGCAGAAAAATTAGACCTTAAGGTGCTGACTTCTTATGACAGTGAAAAAGAAATTGTCGGTTGCTATTGCGGCGATCTGCTGTCGTGGGTTATGTCAAAGGCAAAAGAGGGCGACGCGTGGCTGACAGTTATGGGGAACGTTAACGCAGTTGCAGTTGCAGTGCTGACAGAGTGCGCCTGTATAGTGCTGACAGAAAATGCTTCACTTGACGAAGCGGCTAAGCAAAAGGCTGAAATGCAGGGTGTATGCTTCTTGCAAAGCTCAAAAAACGCTTATGAATTAGCCGTGGAGATATCGAAAATAATATGAAGCTTTATTACGATTTGCATCTTCATTCATGTCTGTCGCCTTGCGGAGATAATGAAATGACACCCTATAATCTTGTGAATCTCGCTAAGCTTTTCGACTATGATATTATAGCCCTGACAGACCATAACAGCTGTAAAAACTGTCTGAGTGCCATAAAGGCGGGCGAAAAAATCGGCATAACTGTTGTGCCTGGTATGGAGCTTTGCACCTGCGAAGAAATCCACAATATATGCCTTTTCCCTGATATAGAAAGGGCGATGTCGTTTTCAGACTATATAAGCTGTACTCTGCCGAAAATAAAAAACAAAGAAAAAATCTTTGGCGAGCAGCTTATTATGGACGAGTTTGACACAGTTTCAGGCAAAGAAGAGATATTGCTGACAACGGCGAGCAGTGTTAGTATAAGTGAACTTGACGAGCTTGTTGCAAGATATGACGGGGTTTGCTATCCGGCGCATATAGACAGAGCTTCTTATAGTGTCATTTCTGCTCTGGGTGATTTTCCGCCTGAGGTGGAAGCGAGATGCTTTGAGCTTACTCCCCACGCAAGGTCAGAGGAGTATCTCGAAAAGTATCCTGCAACAAAGGGAAAGCTTATAATCAGAAGCTCTGATGCGCATTATCTTGAAAATATGCGTGAACCTGAATTTGTAATAGATTTGCCTGAAAACAGCGCTCAGGCATTAATTGATTATCTGAAAGGAAGACATATGCGATGAGTGAAAAAGAAAGAGCCGTCGAATTGTTTCGGCAAGGCTACAATTGTTCGCAGTCGGTGTTTGTGGCTTTCTCACACCGCTTCGGTATAGATGAAGATACAGCTAAAAAAATATCGGCAGGGCTTGGCGGCGGTCTCGGACGAATGAGAGAGGTCTGCGGAGCTGTCAGCGGGGCGGCAATGGTAATTGGCAGTATCTGCGCGCCTATAGACGGAAAAGACAGTGAAAGCAAACAAAGAAATTATGAGCTTGTTCGTGAGTTTGCCGACAGATTTACACAGAAAAACGGCACTATAATCTGTCGCGAATTGCTCGGTCTGAATGTAAAAATGGAAAATACTGCCGAGCCTGAAAAGAGAACGGCAGAGTACTATAAAAAAAGACCTTGTGTTGAGCTTGTTGCAGATGCAGCAGAAATCCTGATGCAGTTGATAAATGAAAACCAATAATAAAAAGTAGGAGAGGGAATATATGATTACAGCTTTTATAACAAAAATATGTGCGTTTTTTATGGCGCTGACTTGTACAGTCGTACCTTTTGTAAACTATGACGTTGAGAACAAAGATGAGATTTTGCTTAATGCGGCAATTATTTCTGATATTCATATTGACGATAGATTGCCTTTGGGTAAGATCATTCTTTCAATGGGCTTGCTTGATATGGAAAGAAATTCAACTGAAAATGATGCTGTTATAGTTCCCGGAGATCTTACCAATTACGGAGACAGAGCATCGGCTGAGGCGTTCTATGAAATCCTGGCTAAGATAAACCCTGCAAAAGAATGGATTATTGCACCGGGTAATCACGATATAGGTCATAACGAAGAAGGCTTTACTCACGATGAAGTGAGACAGTGGCTCATTGATTACAATAATCAATATACCGGTGCTGATAATGACAAGATTTATTACAGCAAAGAGGTTAAGGGTTATACTTTTATTGTTCTTTGCGATCAGAGTGACGACAATTGGGATAGCTGCTATATTTACGAAGATCAGATAGCTTTTCTTGACGAAGAACTTGCGAAGGCAACAGCTGACGGTAAACCTGCTTTTGTGGTTTGCCATTGGCCTTTACCTTATACAAACGGTCAGCAGGCTATTTATGAAAATTCAGGACTCAAGGGTCAGTATGCAAAGAGAGTAAGAGAGACTCTTGAAAAATACAGAAATGTTTTCTTTATCAGCGGTCATATGCACAAGGGTGTGAATGGCGATACTTTCCAGGATATATTCGGATTTTCAAGTGTAGAAACTATCGAAGGTGTTACATATGTCAATCTGCCCTCATACGGTATTGCTAACAGATACGGTATTCCCTGGAACGGTATCGGTATGCAGATGGAGGTTTACGAAAACGAGGTTGTATTCAGACCCAGACGTTACCTCTATTCAAAATGGTATGCCTTTATTGAATACAGAGTGCCGGTTTATAATTGACTAATACAAAATCCACAGGAGTAATTCCTGTGGATTTTAGCTTATATGTGGTCTTTATATCTTTCAGCGGTGATAATGCCGTCTTTTACGTGGAGCTTGCAGATGCGTGCGTTTCTCGCATCAAATGCACTTGCGCCCGTAGTGTTGTCATAATCTCTCGCGTGATAGATTGCGTACCACTGACCGTCGTGCTTTATCATTGAGTGGTGGCCTGTGCCCTCTTCAAAGTCGTTTGCTTTGAGCACGGGGTGGTATGTGGTGTCGTCGGGGTATTTCTCGAACTTGATTTTTGTAAGATCTGTTTCATCGGTTTTCGCTCTTGCGTAACCGATATAATATGTAGGCTGTTCGAAGCAGTTGCCTGAATACATAAGGTATTGCCAGTCGCCCTCTTTGAAATAGAATGCACCCTCAATGGTGTGCCAGTGCTGACCTTTCTTATATCTGTCACGGCAATAGATGTCTTCGTCGAGAGTGGGTTCAACAACGAGTACGGGATTTTCTGCAGGAGTGAGAGGATCAATCATCTTGTCAACATAAATGCAGGTACCGATTCTTTCGCCTTCAAATCTGTTTGCTGAATAAAAAAGGAAGAGACCTGCCTCGTTCTTGACAATGTGTGAGTCAATTGAGAAAGGATGAAGAATTCTCTTGATGCAGGTGAAGGGGCCGAGAGGACTATCTGCAACACTGACGTGCATAGCGCCTCTGTGACCGCCCTTGTCCGGTTTGTCATCATAGATCTCAATTGAGTTATACATATAGAATTTGCCGTCAAGCTCGATAACACTGGGGGCCCAGAATGAATCTCTTTCGGGCACTGTCATAACAATGCCGTGGTATTCCCAACCCTCAAAAAGATTATCTGAGTGATAAGCATAAACACCGTCGTGACCTGTGACATAGATATAATATCTGCCACCGCTTTCTAAGATATACGGGTCAGCCTGACCCTGATAGTTTGATGGATCAACTTTTAATAAATGCATATTCTTTCTCCTTAGGTAGTCTTTTCTTGATTATATAATGTTGCGGCATAATTTGCAAGGGAAATATAAAAATTCTTAAGAGATGAATCTATATTGATTTTTGCATAAAAAGTGGTATAATGACATTATATAAATCTGAAAGGGGTATAAATATGAACTCGAATTTTATGGTAAAATTCACAGCAACGCTCATCAGTATGATTCTTGCATTAGGTACATTTTTCGGTGCTTATAAGGCGCCTACCACCAAGGAATCTGCTGAATATTTCGATGATAATATCAAAAATGTCATTTATCTCATCGGTGACGGTATGGGATTCAACCATCTTGAAAAGACAAAGCTTGAAAGAAATACTGACCTTGTAATGGATGCTTTTGAAATCAGAGGCAGTGCAATGACACGCTCACTTACAAACAGTGTTACTGACAGTGCAGCAAGCGGTACAGCTCTTGCAACAGGCTCAAGAACTTATAATAAGGCTATCGGTGTTTATCTTTTTGATAAGACTCCCAAATACTCATATCCGAAAAATATCCGTGAGCTCTGCGCTGAAAGAGGTATGCTCACAGGTGTAGTTACCACCGATGAAACCACAGGGGCAACACCTTCGGCCTTCTCAGCTCACTCATCTGACAGATATAACACAGAAGATATAACAAATGATCAGCTTACAAGTACAGCGGATATTATCTGGGGCACAGCCAACGGATTTGCGACAAAGAGCGAGGCTGAAGCTAACGGTTACACCTATATCACCACCTATGATGAAATGATGGCGCTCGAAGAGGGCAGCCGCAGTTACGGTCAGTTTACAAATGCTTTGTGGACTCTCGAGCAGTCAGATGCAAATACACCCAACCTTGAGCAGATGGCAATGCAGGCAATTGACTTGCTTGACGACACAGACGGGGGCTTCTTCCTTATGATTGAGGGTGCACATATTGACAAGTATGCTCACAGCAATATCTCTGATAAGGTGACAGAGGCACTGAAAGAGTTTGACAACACAATTGAAGCAGTTCTCGAATATGCAAAGGCTGACGGTGAGACTCTCGTTGTAGTCACAGCTGACCACGAAACGGGCGGAATCACTCTGAAAAACGGCGAATATAAATTCACAAAAGACGGTCACACAAATGCTGATGTACCTTTGTTGGTATATGGCTCAGATAAAATTATAGCAAAGGGTCAGAAAATCAACAACTACGAAATTCCTATGAGAATAGCATACACACTCGGCTTCACAGAAGAAGACTTCCCTGTGGCTGTTATAATGTGACATAAGTTAAAAGTACCTTGCCAAAGCGGTAAGGTACTCTTTTTTTATGAGAGCATAGCTATTATTTCTTTGAACTCTGCCGAGGATTTGAATTCGTCGGAAAGAGGGTAGTTCAGTATGGTTTCTTTGCTCCAACTTTTAGCTATAAAGGTGCTTCCGAGTACTTGTTTGTCAAAGGCCTTGCCCTCAAACAAGGTCGAGTGAAGAATTGTTGTTCTGTCGAGGTTGTCAAACTGAACGGAAAGCTCAGCGCGTCTTCTCAGATTTTGAAGAGACTTTTCTTTGTCTCCTTTTTCAAAATAAAACCAACCAAGCATACCGTAACAGCACATAACAGCTCGCCACATTCTGCTATAATTGCCGTCATCATAAATATAGTTAAAGAAATCTATTGTTTTTTCTAATATCTCTATCTGATATTCGCGGTTAAATTTACCGGTTAAGTAATAATCGGCAAGAGAGCAATAAAGAATGTCGATCCCTTCTTCGATTGCTTCTTGGACTATCTTATCAGCGTCAGGGTGATTATGCAGTCGATAGCAGTAACAGAACATTTCTCTGCCGTCTCTCATAAGCGGCATTTCTTTTATGACATGTTCGTAATCCTCAAAGGTTACTGTAGGATTCTTTTTGCAAGCAAGGTTACTCATAAGATCAATATAATATCTCTTGGCACAAATTCGGATGGAATCTTTTGTGCAGTTATTTTGTATGTTCTGATATATTGACATAATCTGTGGAGTGCGCTGTTCAAGGGTATCCCAATCATCGTAAAATATAAGATATCCCATCCACCTGAGTTGCACACGGAAATCCGTAGGAAATTTTTCCCTGAGGTTGGTTATTGCTTTTAAGATGAGTTTGGTGTCAGTATAGTTGTCGTGCTCTTCGAGGAGTCTTTTTATTTCCTCCTCGTCCTGAGCCTTGCCCACACCCATAAGCTCGTCAATTGATACACCGAAAAAGCCTGCAATGGCGGGAAGAAGTGTTATGTCAGGGTAGCTTTCCCCACGTTCCCACTTACTTATGCTCTGAAAGGTAACACCTAAAAATTCAGCTAAAGTTTCCTGAGTTATATCTTTTTCACGGCGAAGCTTCTTTATGTTTTCGCCAAGGTAAATATTCATATTATCACCTCTTGTTATATTAACTGATCAGCTTGGTTATATAATAACTCATATTATGCTTAAAAACAATAACGTCTCTCTTGAAAACTTTTCAACTTATGGTTGAAAAAATTCTAAAAAAACAATCCCCCGACTAAACGAGGGATTAAAGATTGCAATTAATTGTCTTTCTTCATAGGTCTTACAAAGACGAACGAGAGAATAAGTGAAACTACATAAAGAGCAATTGTAGCATAAAGCACCGCCTGATAGCCTTCTGCTACGTTTTCTGCACCGAACTTGCCAACGATGAGACTTGCAAGGTTGTTACCTGTGAGACCTGCGAAGCCCCAGGCTGAAAGTGTGATGCCGTGGATAGCTGAGATGTTTGACATACCGTAGTGGTCTGAAAGAAGTGTGGGCACGTTTGAGAAACCGCCACCGTAGCCTGCGTTGACTACCATAATAAGTACAACAACAAGAGCTGTGAGAAGCATATTGCCGTTGCCGTTTACGATGCCCTTAGTTGCGATAACAAGTGCTGTGCAAACGATTGAAAGAATGAAGATAACCTTGTAGATTGTGTTTCTGTCTTTACACTTGTCGCCTGCAGCGGAGAAACCGAGACGTCCGCCTGCATTGAATACTGCTGAAATTACGGGGAACACAACAACTGAAAGACCGAGACATTTGAGTATGTATTTTTCCTGAGAGATAAGCATAAGACCGCAGGTGATGTTGAGATAGAACATCATCCAGATACCGACATAGTTGAGGATAGGTCTTGTCTTGATAACTGACATAATGCTTTTCTTTTCTGCAGCGTTTGTGGGTTCGTGCCAGTCATCAGGCTTTTTGAGAAGAAGGTGACCGATGAACATCATTACGAAGTAAACACCTGCAAGGATAAAGAACATCTTGTAGATAGCACCACCACCAAGGTTTTCTAGCATCCACTCCATAATGGGAGTAGCGATAGCCTTAGCTGCACCGAAGCCTGCAACTGCAAGACCTGTTGCAAGACCTTTATTGTCTTTAAACCAGAGCATAAGTGTCTTAACGGGTGAAAGATAACCGGTACCGAGACCCACGCCCATAATAAGACCGTAGCAAAGATAGATACCGATGAGTGATACCATTGATCCGGGGTGGTTGCCGCCGTACCAGATAAAGAAACCTGAACCTGCCATACCGCCTGCAAAGCAGATTGAAGCGATAAGTGATGATTTGTGGATATCCTTTTCTACAATGTTGCCGAGGAATGCCGCTGACATGCCAAGGAAGAAGATTGCAAAGCTGAATGCCCATTCAACACTGCTCTTACCGAAGCCGATAAAATCGCCGATTTTTTCACTGAAAGTTGACCAGCAGTAAACTGTACCGATGCTGCAATGAAGCAGAAGTGCGGGGAGAGCTGCACGAATCCATTTGTTTGTGCGCCAGCCGCTTTTGGTTTTAACGTCTGTACTCATAATAAAGAATCCTTTCTTTTATTGAATTTTATTTTTATGTTTTTTCCAAAACAGTATACTACTCCTATTTTTCTGTAATTTCAAGTGTTTTCATCAAATTTTTTCATAAAGAGCATATGTAACATATTTTGCACTTTAAGTGCAACTTCAGTTGGGGATTTGTATCAAAAAAACAGCTGCAACGGGTAAGGTTGCAGCTGTCGGTTGGGCATAAGGATTATTTATTCAACGGAATAAACATAAGCATTCTCGTAATCCATATCTGCACAAAGAGCAAGTGAAGGATTAGTCAGGTCATATATTGATGACCACTGTGTCGAGTATACTCTGCCTTTTTCGTCGGGGTCAGTGCCTGTTATTCTTACATCTCTGAGAAGATTCATACCCTCATCGGCTGTGAGTACGGATTTCTTTTCTGTAAGAGTTTTTTCGAGTATCTCGTAACGGTCGAGACCCTGTTTTTCATATTCAAAAGGTACCTCGTGAAGATAGAAGTTGGTTGCGGCAATGAACCCTTTTTCGCTTTCATCGGTGATAACTATCTCGTTTTCTACATAAGAAACTACTACACTTTTGCCGGTTGCATCTGCAATCTGGAAGTGATAACAGCCTTTTGCCGCTGCGAACATATCCACACTTTCAAGGAAAGCAATAGCCTCGTCTACGGTGGCGCAGGTATCGAGCATAGCTCTGATTGCGAGGGTCGTACCTACATCGGGCTTGCCGTTATCCTGAGCGGTTGCGGGGGCCTGAAGCTGCAGTACACCCACAGCAAGGCCTTTTTCGTTCACACCGTCAAGGGGGAAGTAGGCTGTTGCAAGAGTGTTGATTCTGTCTAAGAGATTATCGGGGGTATAGGTTTCGTTGTAGCCTAAAAAGCTCAGGTTAACAACAGATACGGACTTATAGCCGCCTTTGGGAGCAGTTCTGATAACTGCAAGGTCGGTGGTCTGATTGTCGAGATTTCTGCCGAAGATATAACCGTTTTCAGGTGTCTTGGCATAGAATGTTGAGCATGCAAGGTTGGGTATCTCATAGGGCACATTTATGGGAAGACCCTTGAGCATAGTTTTAAGTATGTACTGAACCAACTGCTCTTCTGTTGCTGCACCGCCTGCTTCAATAAGCTCATCGAGCTTATAGTCAGCGGCGTAATTGACCTCATACACACCTGTATCACCGTTTTCTTTTACGGAAAGCAGGGTTCTTGCTTCACCTTGGAAAACACCCAATGCCACACCGATGACAGCTAAAAGAACAACAGCGATTGCGATAACGATTTTTTTACTTTTCTTCATAATATCAACTCCTTAAATTGATAATAGAATTATAATACTTTGTTTGTATACAGGTCAACTGATTTTGTCTGTTTTAATTTATTGTTAAAGTAGTTTACGATTTGTTTTTAAATATAAAAACAAAAGCAAGAAAGAACAGTCAGATTAAGCGACAAATGCAAAAAAAGCAGCAACCTTTCAGTTACTGCTAATCTATGGTCGAGGCGACAGGACTTGACTCTCGCACTGCGGTGCTCGGTCATTCGCGGCTCTCGATGTCCACCGGACATCGATTCACTACCGCTCCTACTTCAAGTCCTGATAAAGCTTGATATAAAGAAAAACAACTGCTAACCTTTCAGTTGCAGTTGTTCTTATGGTCGAGGCGACAGGACTTGAACCTGCGGCATCCTGCTCCCAAAGCAGGCACTCTACCAAACTGAGCTACGCCTCGAATTGCCTTGCTATTATACACGCAAAGCGTATAATTGTCAAGGGCTTTGTCTCATTTATTTGTGCTCTGACTTTTAAACGGACACCGGTAACAAATAAAACTGAGCAAGATTATTCCACGTCAGTTTATCAACCTGACCGCTTTCGGTGTGAGAGATAACTCTCTGCCATCGCTTGACCTCGCGTTCTGTATTTTCATCGAAAAGCGACTGCAAGGGCAGTGGCGTGAAGTTGTCATATTGTTCTGCTATATTGTTGAGCATCAGGTGCAGGGTATAAACAAGAGTGTTGTCCATACCTTTTACAAGTGGTAAATCCTCATTGGTAATTCTTACAATCTGAACAGGCTCCGAGACTGTGAATACGGCTTCGGAGTTTTTACTTTTTATGAGTTCCCAGGTTTCAAAGTTTATTATTCCGGTCTCTTCGAGTCCGTATTTTCGCTGAAAACTTTTGACGGCATCGGTGGTCTCTGTTGCAAAAATTCCATCGGGTACCACACGGCTAATATCGTTGTCGAGTCTGCCGATGTTGCGAAGATAGCTCTGTGCTTCAAAAACTGCATCGTCCATATTTATCCCTCCTTAAGTTCTCTGCCGGGGTATTGGCCGGGTAATCTCTGTTGGCCGAGTCTCAAGGTGCGGTAAACATCGGCAATGGTGTTCCAGGTGGTTTCGTCAACCTGACCTGTTTGCGGCAGTTCAAATATACGTTGGAATTCTTTGACTGCATTTTGTGTGCGCAGGTCAAAAATATTGTTGACGGGCAGTGGCTGAGCTTCGAAAAATACTCTTCCGATATATGCGAGATATTCTTTGAAAACACGCACACTCGGTCCTACATCTCCGCGCTTGAGTACCACACCGGGATAAGGCTGAGTGGGAACGTCGAGGAGTTGGTTCTCTTTGTCGAGATAGTCGACCACGCCTTTATATGCACTGTAAAGACTCTCCCATGTTCTTTCGTCGATTTCGCCTGTGATTGGCAGACCTTTGTATCGCTGAAAAGCGGAAACTGCGTTGGCGGTTGCAGTGCCGTAAATGCCGTCTATTGATATTGCAGGTAAGAAATCCACAAATCTTGAAAGAAGGGTTAAAAAGTATTGCACTGTCACAACAGGACCACCGGTATCGCCTTGCTTAAGTGCACCTTTGAATTGCTTAGGAATATTCTCATAGCCTATGCCCTCGGAGTTCAACTCGGCAAGTCTTGTTACAGAGTCAAAAATATATACAATTTTATACCAGGTAGCTTTGCCGATAATACCGTCGGGAGTCAGTGAGAATATGCGCTGGAAAGTTTTAACTGCGTTTTCAGTGTTTTCGTCAAAAGCTCCGTTTATGACGGGAATTTTCGGAATGGCGGGATAGTTGCCTGAGATACGGCTGAGATAAATCTGCATACGGCGTACACTTTCGTTAAGGTCGCCTTTTTTCAAAGGTGTGTCGGGATAAGACGGGATATTATCTGCAAGGGGCGCGTTAACAACAATTTCAATGTCATCACCGTAATAATATTCGAGAATATCAACATCGCTGTAGCCTTGATTTGCAAGTGTCTGTGAACCCCATTGTGAAAGTCCGTCGCAGGTGACGGTGGTACCGTTACAATAAGCGGCGAAAAAGGGGTTTACAGTACCTTGTTTGCGAAGATAATCATTGAAAAGCTCGTCAACTATACGGCTGATGTTTTCATATATGTTTCTGCCGTTTATAAATTTCTGATCATAGTAGGTGTCATTGGTGATATCGTAATCATAACCTCTTGCAGTGTACCATTCGGTATATATGCGATTCAGCGCAAAAGATACCTGAGCGAAAATGTTGGCTCTGAGGGCGGCTTCATCCCAGGTGGAAAAAATCTCTGATGAAGCAACGTTTTTGATATAGTCGGCAAAAGGAATGGTAACCGTGGGTGCGTTGCTGCCCGGTGAACCTAAATGGACTCTTATGTTAGTCGGGATCTGAGGAATTACAGCCATTTAATCAATCCTTTCTGAAAGTGGAGTCAGTTGAACGTTCAGCAGAATATCAGAGCCGCCTACCGCACTGACGAGCAGACCTTTTCTTTCTGCAAAACCGTCTGCGTAAATGTCGGCAGAATAATCAAGGGCCTGATTGGTGCTTTCCGGGATGAAAGAGTTGGTTTCAGGGAAAGATTCGAGTTTTACTTTTTTTGTTTCACCGTTTTCGTCTGTTATGAGAAAAGAGTGAAGCTTCCCGTCAAGATAAACAGAAACCTTTGCATTGGCGATGGGATAAGCCTGATTGCCTGTGAATATTCTTGCTGAAAACATAGCGAAATTTTCAGGGTCGGATAAAGGTATATCATCTGCAGGCGAGATATTGGTGCTGTCTTCCTCGGGGACTATTGCTGTATCGTCAGGTGTATCATCCTCAGCTGATTCGTTGTCTGTTTCTGTAGCAATCGGCTCGGGTGATGTAATGTCTTCGGCCTTTTCGGTGATATCCGGGGTAATAGATTTTTCGGTTTCGATGCCCAGATTATGCCACTTCTCTTTAAGCTTTATAAGGTCGTTTGTATATTTGCTTATGAGTTCGTCAAGTTCTTTATCCATATAAATCTCCTATCGCGTTTATTTCCATAATATGTATATTCGTACACGGAGAAAAAATACTACAGCAGTAAAAAATTGTGTTAATTTAAGGTATAGGTAACATAATATACCTAACAGATAAAAAAGGAGACGAAGTTATGTGTACATCAGTAAGTTATGGCAGATATTTTGGCAGGAATCTTGATCTTGAAAAAAGTTATGACGAAAGAGTGGTAGTGACTCCGAGAAATTTTAAATTTTCTATGCGTACTCTGCCAACGATAGAAAAGCACTATGCTATGATAGGTATGGCTGCAGTGGCGGAGGATTATCCTCTTTATTATGAAGCTACAAACGAAATGGGACTCAGTATGGCGGGACTTAACTTTCCCGGTAACGCACACTATCAAAAGTACAGTGAAAACAAGAAAAATATTGCACCGTTTGAGTTTATTCCATATATTCTCGGAGAGTGTAAAAATGTTGATGAAGCGAGGAATCTGCTGTCTGATGTCAATATTGTGAATATAAATTTCAGCGAAAGGTTGCCGCTTTCTCCTCTTCATTGGATAATAAGCGACAAAGAAAAATCAATAACCGTTGAAAGTGTTAAAGACGGACTGAAAATCTATGACAATCCCTATGGGGTGCTGACTAATAATCCGACCTTTGATTATCATCTGATGAATATCAATAACTATATGGGTCTTCACGAGGGCTTTGCCGAAAACAGGATATCAAAAGAAAAGACCTTTGACAATTATAGTCTCGGTATGGGTGCACTTGGTCTGCCTGGGGATTACTCCTCGGCGTCACGGTTTGTCAGAGCGGTTTTTGTAAAAGAAAAATCACCTGACTTTGACAGTGAACAAGAAAGTATCAGCCACTTTTTTCATATTCTTGGTGCAGTGGCTATGCCAAAAGGCTGTGTTATGACTAAAGAAGGGGAGTATGAATACACACGGTATTCAAGCTGCTGTAATGCTGACAATGGGGTTTATTATTATACTACTTATGATAACAGCAGTATAACCTCAGTTGATATGCACCGATATAACCTTGACGGTGATGATATTTTTCAGATTTCTCTCTTGTGACGGGATTGATTTTTTAACATAAAAATGATAAGATGTTGAAAAGGATGTGATATCATGAAAAACAAAAAAGTTATTATATTGCTCGGTGCTGTTGCAGTTGTGGTTGCGGCCGTATTATTTATGGTTTTAAACGGCAACATTATTTTAGACAGAAGCGGAGAACGGGTTTTTGAAAACGGATTGAGATGGAAAGACAATGAGTATGTTGCCGTAGCAGGCAAATATCACGAAGGTAAGACTATAGCCAAGACAAAAGACGGACTTGATATAAACGAAGTCGAGGGTGACGATAGTCACACTTTCCTTGTTGTAAGAAGCTTTCTTGATCAATGGTTGGTTGTAAGAGATGATTATGAAATTCCAAAGTCGGGAAAAATCACAAAGGCGTATTGGTCATATCAGTTTATTGAAGATGAAGAATTTCTCAGTGCTTTGGAAGAAATGATAACCAAGGTCAGACCTGAATTTGAATATGATCTGCAAGGTAAGGGAATTTATGAACATACCGACAGACAGAACATGAAAGAGCTTTATATAGCTTTCGAAGGCTGTCCGGTGCCGACAATTTATCTCGGATATATGGGTACTATAGACGGAAAACTTTGTCTTGTAACAGGAAAGGGATATAACGATACGGTCTATTGCTATACTATTCCCGAAGAGTATGCCGAGGCTTTTGAAAACTATTTATCATAATAAAAAAGGACACAGCTCAACTGTGTCCTTAATTTTTGCAGTATGATTATTTAAACAAATGACTTGAGTTAACCATAATAGTGCTGTATAAAAACAGTACATCCTGATTTGTAAACTCAATGTAGCGAGACATCATCGCAGGATTGATATATCTTGTATCAATAACGGTGATTTCACTGTAACCGCTCATAAGAAGCGGTGTGAGACTGCTGCCGAAAGAGTCGCGGAAAACAACAAGTTTTTTGTTTTCGTCACCCATAGGGTTAGTAATCTTTATGAGTGAAACTGCACCCGAAAGATAGATGTCATAGTGATCTATTGCTTCGAGCTTTTCCATATTGTAAACGGGCACAGTTTTATTGTTTTCATAAAGATAAGCCTCGGATGAAACTATCTGCTCATTTTCAAGGTAGATAATTTCATCGGGTTCAAGGTCGAGTGCTGACTGACCGTAATAAACACCGTAAAAATCACCTGCTGATTTTTCTGTATAGTCATTGACAGCTTCCATGCCAAACTGCTCACGGATATAGTTTGCAATATCTATGATGCTTTCCTGCTTCCAGTGAGTGTCTGTGTAATAGTAATGATCAATAGTGAGCTTATCTTTTATAACAATTTCCTTGATGTCGTCATTCAGACCCTTATTAATCTGCGAATAAACATAGTCGTAATCATAGGTAGGGTATCCGTTTTTAGCAGAAAGGAAATAGTTTTTATCGGGTACGATAGAATAGTGAACATTGCAGTCTGAGCCTTGAATATAGTCTTCGTAAAGGGCGTTTACCTTATCGTTAAAGAGTGCAATCTCCTCGTCGGTAATACTGCCGTCATATTCACTAGCGTAACCCTCAGCGATATATATGCCGTTGTTGTCTTTTTGATTGTAAACATTGAAAAGAACTTTTGCCTTTATTCTTCTGAAAGTATCTCTCAGCGGGAACTGATCGTTGACATAGCTTTCAAACTCTGACATAAATTTGCCGTTCATCAAAGTAGTATAAGAAAACTCGGGGAACTGCTGAAGCTTTCTTCTTTCCCATTCGGAGATTTCGCCGTCTTCTTTAGCGAAGAGCCAAAGAGATGCACCGCCGATTAGAATACAAAACACAAGAATAATAGATATAAATTTTGCTTTTTTCATTGGTGTCACCTCCTTAGAATCTGAAGTAAAGGAACGGGTTGAATGAGCCGTCAACAAGATATGCAGTTGAAACTACAAGAATTATAACAATAACAACGGGCTCGAGGATTGTGCTGATTTTTGTGTTTTCGATTTTTCTGCCGATGTTTCTGAAAAGGGGAGTAGCGGCAAGGAATGAAACTACAAGTAATACAGCATATGAACGAAGATTGTAAAGAGTATCGACAGAATAAAGAGGTAAATCAGCAGCGCCGAACATAATCTTCAGATCTGAGAATGCCATTGTAAATGTATCTGCATTGAAAAGCACAAAAGATATTATTACAAGGAACACAACATAAAAATGCTGAATGAATGAGGGTGCCTTTTCAAGATATTTCTTAAGGAAGAGCTTTTCGATTATGAGAAGCACACCGAAATAAAGACCCCAGCTCATAAATGTCCAGCCTGCACCGTGCCAGAAACCGGTGAGACACCAGACAACCATAATATTGAAAATCTGACGAAGAGGCTTAACTCTGTTACCGCCCAGGGGAATATAAACATAATCCCTGAACCAGGAACCGAGGCTGATGTGCCATCTTCTCCAGAACTCTGTGATGCTTTTTGAAATATAGGGATAGTTGAAGTTTTCAAGGAATCTGAAGCCTAAAATTTTGCCTATACCGATAGCCATATCACTGTATGCTGAGAAGTCGAAATAAATCTGCAGTGAGAATGATATTGCGTACATCCAGCTGAAAAGCACCGAGGGTTCTGCACTTTCGCGGTAAGCGGCACATAATCCGCCTAAAAGGTTTGCGATGAGTACCTTTTTGCCAAGGCCTATAACGAAACGTCTGATGCCAAGGGCAATGTTTTCCATTGTGTGCTTGCGGGTGTTCAGATCTTCTTCTACGGTTGTGTATCTGACAATAGGACCTGCAATAAGCTGCGGGAAAAGCACAACATAGGTTGCTAGATTTATCCAGCTTTTCTGAACTTTTGCATCGCCTCTGTAAACGTCAACGACATAACTGAGTGCCTGGAAGGTATAAAAGCTGATGCCGATGGGAAGTGCAAGCTTGAGAAGAGGAATATCTGCACCGGTAAGACTGCCGACAGTACCCAGAAAAAAGTCTGTGTACTTGAAAATTCCGAGAAATAAAAGCGGAACCGCTACTGAAACATACAGCAGCGGTTTTGCAAATCGGGTATCCCGTAGTTTTTCAGTCAGCAATCCCGCGATATAACAGAAAGTGATGGTAAAGAGCATCAGTACGGTATATTTCGGTTCGCCCCACCAATAAAAGGCAAGAGAGAAAATGAGTAATACCGTATTTTTGAACTTCCTCGGTGTGATTAAATACACCGCCAAAACTATCGGCAAAAATACATATAAAAACGGAATTGATGAAAAAACCATAATCTTATGCTACGATGTCGCCTTCAAGAACAACTTCAACGCCTTCAAGAGCTGTAACAGTTGTCTTATAGTAATCCATAATGTCAGCAACGCCGTAAGCTGTTACGAGGTAGCTGCCTGTCTTAACAACAACGAACTTCTCGGGGAAACCACACATCCAGCGTGTATTGTCAAGCTCTGTCTTGAAATCTGCAGCGAAAGCAGCAGCATCTGCACCGTCAACAAGTTTGTAAGCAGCGCCTGTGAAGCTGTTAGCGTTCATTGCGTGCATAGCAGTAGCAGCATCTTCGATGTTAGCGCTCTGAGAAGCGGGAAGCTTAGCAACAACACCCAGCTCGTCTGCAAGAGTATAGTCATACTTAGCGGGGCCTTCGAATGACATGTTAGCTTCGTCGCCACCTGCAACGGGGAACTTGTTTTCTTCTGCATAAGCAGCAAAGATTGTTGTGAGAACTTCAGTAGCATCTGCGTATGCAGGACCTTCGTTTGCTTCGGGAGTCTTTTCACCGCCGCAAGCTGCGAAAGCTGCAACAACTACTACGAGTGCGAGTACGATTGCAAGAATTTTTTTCATTGGATTGATCCTCCTGATATAAAATTTTACCCTCTGTGGGGCATACCACATACTTATAGCATGAGTTTGATACGTAAGTAAAAATAATCTATTAATTTGTTGTGAATACAGGGGTTTTATTTATTACAAAATTGTCATAATTTTTGTGAAAAAGGTGTTGATTAAGCAACTATACGCCTATTTATACAAAAAATCTTTATATTTTTCTATATATATTACAATTGACAGCCATTAGTAAATATTGTATAATTAGGGAGAATAGGTGAGTAGCGACTCACTGACCTTAAAAATCATAAACAGGAGATGTAAACATGGACACAAGATTTGCTATTTCAAACTATCCCGATGCTCAGGCTGTCACCAAAAAGCTTGACCACCTCATCAGTCTTCCCATGCACTCAATCAACCCTGACGTGCTCAAGAAGTATGAAGAAGAATATTTCGATGCAAAATGCCAGAAGTCAAAGGCTATGATCGCAGAAGCTAAGGAAATTATCCCCGGCGGCGTTCAGCACAACCTTGCTTTTAACTATCCGTTCCCTCTCGTATTCACAAAGGCTGAGGGCGCTAAGCTCTATGATATTGACGGCAACGAATACTACGACTTCCTTCAGGCAGGCGGCCCCACAGTTCTCGGTTCAAATCCTCAGATCGTTCGCGATCAGGTTATCGACCTTCTTAACACTTGCGGTCCCTCAACAGGTCTTTTCCACGAATTCGAATACAAGCTCGCTAAGAAGATCGCTGATTCAGTTCCCACAGTAGATATGTTCCGTATGCTCGGTTCAGGTACTGAAGCTTGTATGGTAGCTTGCCGTGTTGCAAGACTTGCTACAAAGAAAAAGCACATCCTCAAGATGGGTGGCGCTTACCACGGTTGGTCAGATCAGCTCGGTTACGGTATCCGTGTTCCCGGCTCAAAGTTCACACAGGCTAGCGGTGTTCCCATGCGTCTTATGAGAGACACACAGGAATTCTTCCCCAACGATCTTAACGATCTTGAAAAGAAGCTCAGAAGAAATCAGCTCAACGGCGGCACAGCTGCTGTATTTATCGAGCCCATCGGTCCCGAAAGCGGTACACGTCCCCTCGATTTCGAATTCAACAAGGGCGTTGAAAGACTCTGCCGCAAATACCGCGCACTCCTTATCTTCGATGAGGTTGTAACAGGTTTCCGTATCGGTATGGCAGGTGCTCAGGGTTACTACGGTGTTGAACCCGACCTTACAATCTTCGGTAAAGTTATCGCAGGCGGTTATCCCGGTGCAGGCGGTATCGGCGGTAAGAAGCAGTATATGCAGTATATGGGCGCAGGTCTTGATGCAAGCGGCATGAAGATCAAGAAGGCTTTCTGCGGCGGTACAATGGCTGCTACTCCCATCTCATGTGTTGCAGGTTACTACACACTTGAAGAAATCGACAAGCAGAACGCATGCCAGAAGGCAGGTCTTATGGGTGACAGACTCACAGCAGGTCTTAACGCTATCATCGACAAATACAACCTTCCCTTCGTAGCATTCAACCAGGGTTCAGTATGTCATATGGAAACTGTTGCTACAATGCACTTCTCACTTGACTGGTCCAAGCCCTGGCAGATCCCCGGCATCATCAAGGAAACAAGCAAGCGTAAGGCTGAAATGACTCACATGGGCGCAGCTTACATGGCTGAAGGTCTTGTAACTCTTGCAGGTTCACGTCTCTACACATCAGCAGCTTACACAGAAGAAATGATCGACGATGCTCTTGCTCGTTTCGACAAAGTATTCTCAAACATCTCAGTTGTTGAATAATTCTGATACATATTCACAAGGCAGACTCGTTTGTCTGCCTTGTACTACCTTATACTATATAAAAAGAGGTGTAATAAATGGACATCTTAGAAGCTAAAAAAATAGTTGTTGAAGCAGGCAAACAGCTCGTTTCAACAGGTCTTATTGCACGTACATGGGGTAACGTAAGCTGCCGTATCGACGACAAGCAGTTTGTTATCACTCCCAGCGGTAAGGCTTATGAAGGCCTTACTCCCGACGATATCGTGCTTGTAAATATGGACGACCTTTCATACGAAGGCGATATCAAGCCCTCGAGTGAAAAGGGCATCCATGCACAGTGCTATCCCCACAGACCCGAAATCGGTTTTGTTATCCATACACATCAGGCTAATGCCAGTGTTGTATCAGCTCTCGGCTGCGACCTCAACGGTATCGAGGGTTACAGCAAAGACATCATCGGCGACCACATCGCTGTC
>JAZRDY010000206.1:0-4895 GCA_045660525.1 Acutalibacteraceae bacterium
GCTTCGTTGTAGATGATATCACCGTCGATTGTCTGACAATATCTGCAATAAAGAGGCTTAGGAGTTGTAATTGTGCGGAAATCTTTTGTATGGGCATAGTACATACCTGCTGTGTTGTGGCGTTTAGTCGAATGCGCCCAATAAAGCATATACATATTTTCTTTTTCGTCCCATATTGCCTGAGGTGCCCATGCTCTTGTGGTATCAGCGAAATCTTCACCAAGAGTGCACATATCAATAATGTTTTCATCTGACCAATCTATAAGGTCTTTACTGCGCCAGATAACAAGGGCATGGTTGGACTCCCAACCCTCGATACATTTCATATCAGTGCCGACTATATAGTAATAATCGTCCTGACCCTTAAAAATATACGGGTCGCGTACACACTGCTTGCCTTTGGTCTGCACGATAACAGGCTGATTGCCGTTAAGAGGTGTGAAGTGATAGCCGTCATCGCTGACAGCGAAGCATATTCTTTCCTGGTGAGGTTCGTTGCCTAAAAAGTAGGCAAATAAATATCTGTTTCTTTCCATAAAAATTCTCCCTTGGTTGATAAGTTGAGTATAGCAAAAGAAAGATAAGAAGTAAAGTTTTTTCTTTGTTTTAATATCAAACTTTCTTGGCGGTATAAAATAAAAGAGACGCGAGTTTTACCCGCGTCCCCATAATATTAACTTTATTGTGGCAGGGCTTTGCCCTGCACCCCACCGCTCGCCGCGGGGCATTCTTTTTGCTGTCGCGCAAAAAGAATCAAAAACGCGCTGATTATTTGTCGCTCATAACTTCTTTAAGTGAAGTCGCTAAGCCTGCAAGACCCTGAATCTCTGAAGGAATAATAATCTTTGTTGCCTTGCCGTCAGCAGCAGCCTGGAATGCTTCGAGTGCCTTGATTCTGATAACCTGATCTGATGCACCTGCTTCATTGATAAGCTTGATACCCTCTGCAGTAGCCTGCTGAACCTTGAGAATAGCCTCAGCCTGACCCTCAGCTTCAAGAATACGAACCTGCTTTTCAGCATCAGCACGAAGAATAGCTGACTCTTTTTCACCTTCTGCAAGAAGAATAGCACTCTTCTTTTCACCCTCTGCCTTAAGAATTGATTCACGGCGCTCACGTTCTGCCTTCATCTGCTTTTCCATTGCATCCTGAATCTCTCTGGGAGGCATAATGTTCTTAAGCTCTACACGGTTAATCTTGATACCCCAGGGATCTGTTGCTTCGTCAAGAATTGAACGCATCTTGCTGTTGATGATGTCACGTGATGTAAGAGTCTGGTCAAGTTCAAGTTCACCGATAATATTACGAAGAGTAGTAGCTGTAAGATTTTCGATAGCAGTAAGAGGATGCTCAACGCCGTATGTGTACATCTTGGGGTCTGTAATCTGGAAATAGATAACAGTATCAATCTGCATTGTTACGTTATCCTTTGTGATAACGGGCTGAGGCGGAAAATCTACAACCTGCTCTTTAAGAGAAACAGTCTTTGCAACTCTCTCGATAAAAGGTATTTTGAAGTGTAGACCAACAGTCCATGTGGTCTGATAAGCACCGAGACGTTCAATAACAACAGCCTTAGCCTGCTGAACTACTTTGATGTTTTTGACAAGTATTACTATTGCCAGTAAAAATAAAATTGCGATGATAATAAATCCGAAAGGTCCCATAATTTTTCTCCTTTAAATTAGTTTTTGATTTTTACTCTTTTGGGCGTACTATAAGTTTTACACCCTCAATAGCTACGACGATAACGGTTTCACCTGTAGCTATTTTTTCACCGTGTTCGCTTCGCGCTGTCCACTCTTTGCCTGCGCATTTTACTGCACCTACAGAAACGAGGTTATCTATATCCTCTGTTACAATACATTCTTTGCCGATTACCATATCGGAATTCGTAGGCTGGTGGTGGTTCTTGCTGAAATATTTTTTTGCAAGCTTTCTTGTGGGAAACAATGTAAGAATTGTTACAGCAATAAATATAACAATCTGCAACCACAGCTCACCGCCTAAAAGTGATGTAACAAGAGCACCGAGTGCACCGAAGGCAAACCATATGGTCATAAGATTTACGGTAGCTGCTTCAACGACAAAAAGTGCTATCATTGAAATCAGCCAGAACAGGGTCATTTCCTTCAAAATTTAACCTCCTTTTCTCAGGTTGTTTTATTCACCTGAAATATCGACATCCGTCTGATTCAATATTAAAATATGCTCGCTCTTTTGTCAATATGTTCAGACGATTTTTCCTCAAAAGACTAATACAAATCCTTACATTTCAAGTTTCCTCCCTCTATCTTCATCGGATTATCTTGATTATACGGCAGTGGTACAAAAAAATAAATGATGTTTTCAGCAAAATAGATGCCTTTATTTTCACTAAGACAGCAAAAAAACACACCCTCAGGCGTGCTTTTAATTATTGTTTTTGCGTTTTTCATATTCAGTTTTATCTATCTTGCCCTCAGCAAGCATTTTTTCAGACCAAAGCTGCAGGGTTTCAACCGCAACAGATATACGCTCGAGCTCACTCTGAATATAGATAAAGTCGTCAATTTCGTCGTTGTCTATTTTACCGTCGTAGGTTATTTCAACAAGGCGGTCTTTTTTGCTGTTCATCGAATTAAGATAAGCGAGCATTTCAAGCACTATCTGAGACAAATCTTTAGTCTTGATTTCGGGCACATACTCCTGACCGATGGGACACTGCCGTGAACAATAATGATTGCAGAGATGCGGCGCTTTGTATCCCTTTGCCATAGCGAGTATATCCTCGGGATGGGGAATAATTCTTTCGTTTTCAATTTTTTCAATTCTCTCAGGCGACAGACCGACAAGAATTTCACTTGCTTTTTCTCTTGTCAGATCAAGCTCTTCTCTTGTGGTATGATATATATTCTTATTGGCTTTTACAGATGCTCTTGCCAAAACCTTCACCCCCGAAAAATTGATAGCACTATTATAACATTATACTTACCCCTCGTCAAGCTGACAGCCTGTATATACTTCCATCAATAAATTTCATCAAACCTCTTGATTATAGCTTTTCTTTTGAGTATAATTATATCCACATCAGCTGGTATAGCTCAGTTGGTAGAGCAGCGCATTCGTAATGCGGAGGTCGCGTGTTCGAGTCACGTTTCCAGCTCCATAAAGCAGATGGTGAAAGCTGTCTGCTTTTTTATTTGACATAAAAAGATAAATATGATATATTTATTACAGAAAATAAAAATCTGTATGATAAATTACAGTTTGTTAGAAATCATACATAGTGAAAAGAGTGATATCAATGGCTCATAAAGAATACAGTTGTATAAAAAAAACAAAAAAACCTTTTGAAGAAAGTCTTGTTTATCTCGCGAAAGATCATCAGCTAAACAAAATATCGGTCAAAGAGCTGTGCGAGGTGGCTCAGCTTAGCAGAAACGCCTTTTACTTCCACTATAAAGATATAAACGATCTTATCGACAGCATTGAAAACAGCCTTATTTCCGAAGTAGCTGATATTTTGCAAGATATGGGTAAAGTCGGCTTTCCACGAAACATTTACGCAACTATCGACGGCTTCATTGACCTTTTTGAAGCAAGACGTGATACTGTACTGATGCTTATGGATAAATCATTTTCCACATCTTTCACAGAAAGAGTCAGTAAAATGTTCAGCGATTTCAACTATGAATATTTTAAACAGTTCAACGGTGATCGTTCAAGAATAAGCTATGAGTTTTTCTATATTTATCTCTCAGGCGGATTTTATGACGTAGTAAGATATTGGCTTGATCATCAGGACAAAATGAGCAAAAGCTCTTTAAAGGCACTTTGCTATGTGCTGATCAAACGTCTTATTGTACCCGTTGACCCGGATATCAGCACTATAATTCCCAATAAAGAGTAAGTTAAAAGATAAAAAAGACGGTGGAAACCACCGTCTTATATTTTTTTCAGATTAATATGCGAATGTCCATTTTTCGTCAAGAGCACCACCGAATGAAGCGAATACCTCTTTACCGATAAACTTAGTTGCACCTGTACCTTCCATAGGAAGCTTGTTGATAAGCTCAACTACTTTGCCGTCAGAGTTAACAACAACCGAGATTGTTGAACCGGGATAGTGCATATCTGCTTTAGTAAGTGTAATGGGAAGATCAAGTGAAACAAGATCAAGATAACCGATAACTGTTGAGTTATAAGCAGGAACAGGATTTGTCATCGTGGTATCTTCTGCAACGATAACAATAGTATACATTGTATTTTCGCCAACTTTTTCAACCTTAGCTGAAGCAACACCCGCATCAAGAGCTGAGAAATCTTTGTGTGAGGGAGGAAGCACGTCCCAAGGTGTAACAGTGTTACCCTCAGCATCAGTTGCCTGACCGTTTACGAATGTGTAGTTTTCTTCGCCACCAAATTTGTCAGTGATGCTTGTGATGATATTATTGATTGTGCTTACAAAGCCCTGAGCTGTGCAGTCTGTTACGTTGACATTAACAATACTTGAACCAACAGCTGTCATATTCTGCTCTTTTTTAAGCTGATTTACATATTTGTTTACTTCTGCAACAATTTCTTCTTTTGAGAGATTGAGAGGATCTTTAACTGAGGGAGCATCCTGTTCGTTGTTTGCAGTAGTTGTATCGTCAGCACCGGGAACATCAGGCTGAGGATCTGTGGCCTCAGGAAATGTTGTAGGCTCTGTTGTTGACGGCACCGTGGGCACTGTTACAGGCTGAGTTGTTGTGGTTGTTACAGGATTCACTGTATTAATAGTGCTCTGCGCCTTCTTTTCTTTGTATGCACCGAGTTCAAAGCCCATTACGAAAAACCAAACGGCAAGAACAATTGCAATAATAACTTTTATTTCTTTTTTCATGATATGCACTCCTTTATTATATAAGAA
>JAZRDY010000207.1:0-3742 GCA_045660525.1 Acutalibacteraceae bacterium
GATGCAAAATACGGCAGAGTTGTAACTCGTCTCAAAAAGCGTCTTACACATCCTACACGAATTCAGGAAACTGCTCTTGGCGGTCTGCTTTCAGACATTATGTGCGAGTGCCTCGGTCTTGATATTATGCTTCTTGGCTCAGGCAGTGTCCGCAGTTTTGAACTTGGACCCATTGTGCTTTATTCCGACCTTTGCGAATGCTTCCCTTATGATGATGCATCCTATATGATTAAGGTTACAGGTGAGCAGTTTAAGAGAATGATTAAGTTTATGGTGCGTGACGAAGTGTGGGAAGGTGCTCACTGCGAATTTTATCAGCTTTCGTCAGGTATGAGAGTTGTCTATGACAGAGAAAGTCACGAATTTCTGAAGTTTGATTTCAAGGGTGAGCCTATAGAAGACAACAAAATTTACAGAGTCGGACTTCAGCAGTTCCATTTCAATAATCTTGAGGACTTTTTCAACATTTCTCTGGAAGAAATTTTTGAAAACGGAAAGCCTGTTGTTGTGGCTACCTCGTGCCTTGGCATTTTTGATGAGTATCTGTCAAATCATCAGAATCTTGACAGAGATATTACGGGCAGACTTGTTGTTATTTAAAGATTTTTTGCGTTTACCCCTACATTTGTAGGGTGACAAGGGAGTTTAAATGTTATAAAATTAAAAGGTAAGCAAGCTTACAAATATAAAATTAAAGGAGAAATCAAAATGAAAAAGCTTTTAGCAATCTTACTTGCAATCCTTATGGTTGCAACACTTGCCGCCTGCGGTGGCGGCGGAGAAAAACCCGACACAACTGAACCTGATGCACCTGTGGCTGCTGCAGATGAAGTGCACGGCATCAAAAAAGATGCTTATGCAACACTGACAACAGATGATCTTATCGCTAAGCTCATCAAGGATAAGACTGCTCCCACAGTTGAGGAGTACACAGCACTTATCGAAACAATCGAGCTCGCTGAGCTTGATGAAAGATTCAATTTTGCTGATAATGCTACTAACGATGCTCTTCTTCAGCTTAAGAACGACGGTGCAACACTTCCCAATATCCTGGACTGTGCAAATGCTATTATCGCTAACGATTCAGCTCAGGTAAGAGCTTACTATTATTCAAGACTCGGCAACGTGTTCTTCGATGACACAACAGCATATTATGCACCCATCAAGGCAAAGGTTATATCAGAAACAGAGCCCATCGCAATTGCATATGTTTTCCGTTATCTTGCAAGCAATTTCCGTTCAGATGCTGAATTCTGTGACTTTGTTCTTTCACAAAAAGACAATGAAAACTTTATGGTAAGAAAGTGGTTCTCATCAGCTGTTACCTTCCTTGCACCTGCTGATAAAACACCTTTTATTGATGCGATGCTTGAACTTCTCAGTGATGAGAATATAGACGTTGTTACTGAGGCTGCTCTTAACTGTGGTTCACTTGATGATGACAGATTTGTTGAGCCTCTTGCAAAGATTCTTAAAGATGAAAGCCTTGCAGATGCACACGATGATGCTTTGACTTCACTGGTTGAAATGTGGTATAACTATCCCGCACACGATAACTATTCAGAAGCTGCATACAAGGCAACTATGGATTACTTAAAGGGCGAATATGCAAGTGCAGATATTCCTAATTGGTTGGGTATGAGCAAAATGGCCAACAAGAGTGCAACTAAATTCGATGCATGGGCAGCTGAAGCTACATATGTGAATAACGATGAAATCGTTGAAGCTGTAAAGAACATCTTTGAGGATGAAACAAAGGCAAGACTTGTCAGAACTCAGTGCATTTCAATTATCGGTGTCTTCGGTGACAAGGCTGACCTTGAAGCTCTTCAGGCAACAATTGATAAGGTTGAAAGTGCAACAGACAAGAGCTCATATCAGTCAAAGCTTGATGCTGAGCTTGCTAAGAAATAATTTTTAACATTGCATTTGTGCGCATAACATATGAACGTACTGCCCGGTTTTGTGCCGGGCGGTACTTTTTTGTAAAATTTTGAAATTTTCTGCTCTTACCCCTACATTTGTAGGGTGTATTTTGATTTTCGATGTTCTATAATTTAGTAAAGTGGGAGTAGTTTATGGAGGTGTATGATGCGACAGCCGAAAAAGCAAAGCGGATTTTTACTGTCGGTTCTGCTGACATTGATCTTCAACCTTGAATGGACAATTCCTGCATGGATACTGCTGGCTCTGCATTTTATCTGCGGTTTGTCTCTTTGGTACTCTGCCGTAGCTTTGAGTTTGTGGATTGTTGGAATAGTTCTGAAAAGTCTTTTACTCAGGCTCCTCAACAAAGCAGGTAACTACAAAGACCCACCCAAAGAAAATAAAAATCCCTATTCATCAAAAGGATATAAAAAGGGAGGAAGTAACTATGAAGAAAACTAAAATCGTCCTTTCAGTTCTCGTTTGCATTACGGTGCTTGTTACACTGTGTGCCTGTACGCGGGGAAACGGTGATGACATAACAACCACCGAGCCGCCAACATCGGCAGAGTACAAAACTCAGATTTTTGAAGAACCAAAAGAACTTGAAGAAGTCGGACTTACATATAACGACCTCGTTTCAGCCAACAGTGTTGAAGCTCTGTTGCAGAAATATGAAACTATCACCATTGAGAGTGACCGTGACGAAGTTCAGCTTTTTACCTATAAAAGCAAACCCGCTTTTGTAAATCATGTAATTTACAACGACGACGAGGAATACTTAGGTGGTTGGATTGACTCATTTGGCTATGAAATCAACGGCGGTGTCGCCTTTACCACAGCTAATGCCTTTAATCTGAGTGATGAAGAATCTTTCCCTTATGATAGCTATATTGTTGATTATTTCAGTGGTCAGGAGCTTTTCGTAAAAGAAATCGGCAAGGACTATTACAAGATAATCCACACCTATGAGGGTATGCTTGAAAAAGAGAAATTTGAATATATTTTCGACAAAGAAACTCTTGAGCTTCGCGAATATAACTTCGCACTTTTTGATGGTACAACAGGTTCAACGGTTGTTCATTTCGATAAGCCTCTCTCTGAAAACAGCTCTGAAGTTATTGAGATAATGGATGGCGAAAGAAAGAGCATCACGATAAAAAGTGAATTATATGATTTTGATAATATTATAAAAAATGAGGTAACGCTCAGTATTCCCTCTGAATGGAAGCTTGAACTGCTTGCAGGTGTGGAAATTGCTCTTTACAGCAATGCAGAGATGACGGAGATTTATGAATATCCCGGTCACGGCATAGACCACACAATTTATGTCACAAATTCATTAGGTTAATTATTCTCAGCAATGAGAGATTAAATAGAATTTATATAAAAAGGAGAAATTGATATGGGACTTATTAAGGCTGCACTCGGAGCTGCAGGCGGCGTAATGGCTGACCAGTGGAAAGAATTCTTCGTGTGTGATTCACTTCCCAACGATGTCCTTATGAGAAAGGGACAGAAGAAAACAACAGGTCGCTCATCAAACTATAAGGGCGACGAAAACATCATCACATCAGGCTCAGGTATCGTTGTCGCTGACGGACAGTGCATGATTATCGTTGAGCAGGGTAAGGTAGTAGAAATCTGTGCTGAGCCAGGTGAGTTTACCTATGACGCTTCAACAGAGCCAAGCATTTTTGCAGGCTCGTTCGGTGAGAGCGTTAAGGCAACATTTAAGAATATCGGCAAGCGTTTCACCTACGGCGGTGAAGCACCCAAGGATCAGAGAGTTTACTACTTCAACACAAAGGAAATT
>JAZRDY010000208.1:0-21846 GCA_045660525.1 Acutalibacteraceae bacterium
GCTGTCGTCGAGTATGAGATAATGAGGGCCTGTTTCGCAGGTCACATCAATGCCTTTTGCCTTAGCTTTACGGATAATATCAACGCTTTCTTTTGTTGAGATGTGGCACACGTGATAACTGCACCCTATCTTTTCAACAAGCTTCAGGTCTCTTTCTATCTGTTTCCATTCACTTTCACTGCAGATGCCTCTGTGACCGTGCTCTTTGGCATATTCGCCGTCGTGGATATAACCGCCCTTAAGCAGATCATTAACCTCACAGTGAGCAACTATCATTTTGCCGAGAGCCTTAGCTTTAAGCATAGCCTCTTCCATCATTTCATCGTTTTGTACTCCTCTGCCGTCGTCTGAAAATGCAATGATGTCCTTTGCCATACCGTCCATATCGCTGAGCTCCTCGCCCATCTGACCTACAGTAATTGAACCATAGGGGTACACGTGAATGCAGGCATCCTTTTCAATAATATCAAGCTGCTGTCTGAGATTTTCCACACTATCGGGCACGGGATTGAGATTGGGCATTGAGCATACGACAGTGTACGCCCCGTGAGCTGATGCAAGTGTGCCCGTTTTTATAGTTTCTTTATAAGAAAAACCCGGCTCACGCAAATGAACATGAACATCTGCGAAACCGGGAAAAATATACATACCGTCAAAAGAAATAATATCCCCTTGAAGATCATTTCGAGAAACAACAATTCCGTTTTCAGTAGTCAATGGAAGTGATGATAAACAGCCGTTTGCGTATATCGCCTTTGCCTTGAATGCTTTCATAATCTACCTCCTGAATTTATAAAAAAATGACCCTAATGCAAGGAAGCCGAACACTCCGTACACCGAGGTTAATTGCAAGGAACCTTGCCGTATTTTCATTTCAAATTATTTTATCATACTGCGCGAAAAATGTCAATGTAAAAACCGATTTTTTCAAAAGATTTATTTTAAAAAAAGGCACCTCCTGAGAAGTGCCTTAATTTTTCATTTGATACGGCTCAGTGAAGAACTACGCTCTTGATTGAACTCCAATCGCTATAGATTGTAGTGCCGCCGACTTTTTTATATGCACGGACTTTGAAATAAATTTTCTTACCGCTTGCTGATGAAGAAAATGCTTTTACTACAGAATCATCATCGGCAGATTTAAGACTAATCTTTTTGTATGTGCCATTTTTGCTTGTTGCATAATAAGCCTGATATCCTGTTGCACCTGTAACAATATTCCACTCTAGTTTAACTTTCGGATCGTTGGTATAGTTCTTGAGAGCTGTAATCTTGGGTGCTTTGCATTTTGTAGCTGTTGTGAATACTGCTGAATCTTCAGCCCATATAACAGTGCCATCACTGAGCTTTTTATATGCTCTAATCTTAAACTTATAGGTTGTGCCGGATTTAAGACCTGTCTTTTTAAAAGAGTTGGTCTTTACACTTGCAACCTGAACATATTTTTTCTTGCTCGGGCTATACTGATATACCCTGTAACCGGTTGCCTGAGACACCTTATTCCAGGAAAGGTTAATTTCAGTTGTGGTCTGAGTTGCCTTGATACCTGATGAAGCGACCTTTTTGGGCACAATTTTGAATGAAAGCTCTCTGCAGCCCGAATACTCACCCTTAAACTCAACCGTAACAGTATAGTTACCAACAGCTTTATAAGTGCCGTTATACTTCACAGCATAATCCTTACCCTCAACAAGCGCAGTACCATCGGAAGTTTTAACAGTTACAGCAGGAGATTTGCCTTTGCCGTCATATTCGAAAACATCTTTTGCAAGGGCAATTTCAAGTTCATCAATTGAGTAGCCGAAAGAAACTACACCAATCTTATAATCGATACCTGCTTCATTGCCGTAATCATCGAGCACAAGATAATATGTACCGCTTTTACTAACAGTAACATCCCACTTAGTTGTTTTGCCTTCTAATTTTTCACCTGACAGAGCAATATTATTGCCGTCTGCATCATACAGACCGAAATTGAGTGTGGATAATCTCTTTATCTTATCGTAATTTTCAAAGTTGACTACATACTTTGCACCCTTGTTGAGATAAACGCGGTAGTAATCCGCATAGGTATAGTCGAAGGATTCTTCGCCGTAAACGCCGTTATACATCTTGCCGACTTTGATTTCAGTTGCAGAAGATACGCTATTGTTGTTTTCGATTTCCCAATTATCGCAAGCTTCAAAGTCATATTTATAGCGGGTTTCCATATTTTTTTCATCTTTATAAATATGGAAAGACGGGTCGATATACATATAATATGTACCAGCCACAACACCTATATCATAGACATATGAATTGTCAGCGCTTGTAATCTGATCATATGAGTCAGCCGCCCATACAACATTACCTTTACTGTCATATAATACAAAGTCAAATGATTCAATTTCGCCCTCTTCATCATAAGGCTTGATAACACTGAAAGTTAAACAGCCTCTTTCGGGAATTGTTATTTTGTTATAGCTGCCTGCTTTGTAATTTGAATAGCTCCAGACTTTTGTCTGATAGACACCCTTTGTAAGGTTAAATGCATTGGCCATTGATGTGCCTTCTTCTGCAGCTTCTGCAGGCATAAGTGTAAATGATGCGCAAACAACTAAACACATAACCATCAATATTAATGCGCCTTTAATAAGTTTTTTCATTTTCCTCTCCGTCCTTTACGAAATAATTTTATAATGATTGCGGGAAAATAAACACATTACAGCTGAAATATTAACAAAAAACCGTATTTTTGTCAATATATTCTGCGGTAAAAACAAGCTTCGGGGGCTCCACGCCGAACGAAGTTCGGCAAGCGACTGCGTCGCTCAAAATCGCTTTGCGATTTTGGTGGAGCCCCCGTATCACATCTCACTTTAAATAAACGTCAGCTTGCAACAACTTTCTTTTCAGAAAAAAGCCTGAATGTTGCCGCCGCGGTTGCAAGCAGCATAAACATCAGCACATATGGGAATAAATATGAGCCAATATGCTGTGCAATCTGACCGAAAAGTATCGGTGATAACAGCACTGAAACGCTTGATGCAGCCATCTGCAGGCCTATAAGAGACTGAGACAGTTCCATTCCAAAATGAACAGGAACAAGATGAGTCATATTCGGGAAAAGAGGGCCATTGCCAAGACCTATCATAAACAGTCCCAAAGTTGCAAACGCGATATTCAACGGTGCTATTATTAATAATAGTGCAATAAAGGTAATCCCCTCACCTAATATTATAATCTGCTTAGGCGAAAGTTTTGAGGATATTATTCCGCTGAGAAATCTGCCTACAGTCATACCGAGAAAATAGAAAGTGATACACTGTGCACCTTGTTCTTCGGTGACATTTCTTGCTTCAACTAAATATGTAGCTCCGAAAACCAGACACACCGCTTCAATTGCTACTGAAAACACAAAAATCATCAGTGTCGCTTTAAATTTAGGTATAGCCAGAGCTTTAGGTATGCTAAGTGTTTTCTGTTTTACTTCCGGCTCAGCTTTCTGTTCTTTGACCTTTTTCCACACAGGCAGTGTTACAAACACGAGTATTGCAATAGAAAGCTGAATCAGAAACATTGTTCTGTATCCGCCTCGCCAATTGCCGTCACCTATTGCAAGGGACATAAGATAAGGACTGACGGTTACACCCACTCCGTAAGAAGTGTGCAGAAAGCTCATTTGTCTTGCACTGTAATTAACAGCAACATAGTTGTTAAGAGCCGTATCTATCGAGCCTGCACCTAAGCCTAAGGGTATTGCGCTCAGACACAACCAGATAATATTATCAGAAACCGAAAATCCGAAAAGAGCCACAGAAGTTAGAAGAGTGCTGATAAAAGTAACTTTTGAAGTACCGAGCTTTTTAATCAAGGATGCACTCATAAGACTTGATATTATTGTACCCGTGGCATGAATCACCGTAATAAAATTGGCATATGACACAGGCAGAGCCATCTCATTGTAAATAGCAGGCCAGGCAGACCCGAAAAGTGAATCAGGTATACCGAGACCGATGTAGGAAATAAAAATTACAATTGCAAGTATAGTTGCCATATTATTTTTCCTCACAACCGCACTGTACAGATGAGCAAAGATAACTCTGAGAATAATCTTTTTTAAGCTCTGAGAGACATTTTTCAGCCGAAGTCTTATCTTCAAATATACCAAAGACACTGGGACCGCTTCCGCTCATGCAGGCACATTTAGCGCCGTGTTTTCTCATTATATCTTTAATAATAACTCTTTCGGTTACATCTATAAACTGCTCAAAAACATTGCCGACTTTTTCATAAACCTTATCATAGTCGTCTCCGATAACAGCCTGAAGCATACCGTTTTTATCAAGATGACGTACTCTTTCGGCAGCATCAAATGCAGCATAAGCTTCAGCTGTAGAAACATCCTGAGAGGGCTTTACAATAATAATATATGGCAAACTCAGATCGGGCAGATGCGAAAGCACTGTGCCCGTATATTGAGCCAGCATTGTGCCGCCAAGAGCACAGAAAGGCACATCTGCGCCAACCTTCGAACCGATATCAATAATATCTTTTTCTTTAAGTTTAGCACCAAAAATCTCACCAAGTGCCACTATAACGGCAGCACCATCGGTACTGCCCCCTGCAAGGCCTGCCGCGTGGGGAATATTCTTCTGAATATCAATTTCTATACCTGTATTCTCTATAGCGGTGTAATCGAAAAAAGCCTTTGCAGCCTTATATGCGATGTTCTTTTCGTCTGTGGGAATTGACGGCACATCGCAGGTGATTTTTATATCTTTCGTGTCTGTTTTTTCCACAGTCACAACATCGTGAAGAGACACTGACTGCATTATCATATAAAGGTCGTGATAGCCGTTTTCCAGTCGTGAGAGTATATCGAGCATAAGATTGATTTTTGCATAAGCTTTGAGTGTGATTTTCATATCGGCTCTCCTTTACTGTGTTATATGTTTATTATAAGGTAAAATCGTCAGGATATCAAGAGAGATGCAAAAAATATTACTATAGCTGAAGCTTATCTTGTTTTATTTAAAGCTCTGCTAATAATAAAAACAACCACTCAATCAAAAAAGTGGTTGTTCTTTATAAATAATACTTTTCAGACTATTCAGCCTCAACATTCACAGCATTTAACTTCACTTTGTGTTGCTAATGAAGCTACAAAGCAGACGAGCTTTATAAGCCATGCAAAAAAATTATCACCGTGACAGATACAGTCACATTCCTGAGTTTCAGGTTCACTGGCTCTTAAAACCAAATGAAGCATACTTTCTTTCTGAATATTGTAATCAGAAAGCGTCTTTCCTTCTTCAAGCTCTTTACCTGCAAAAATCAAACGCTGACTTTCGGGCTTAATGCCCTCTTTTTCCTGAATTTTCACCTTGATTGCATCGATAGAATCATTGGGCTCAACTTCGAGTGTAATAATCTTGTCGCTGAGTGTCTTGACTAATATCTGCATAGCCGAAGCAGACATTACAAACATACTCATTGTCATAACAATAACAAGTATCAGACTGATCACCTTGTTAATTTTCTTCATAATATATTCCCCCTTGATTTTGGTATTTTAATTATAGCACAATTTAAAAAAATATGTCAATATCATTTAATATCTCTCATCCTCAAGCACTGCATGAGCGCACTTGATACCGTCAACACCTGCTGATACAATACCGCCGGCATAGCCTGCACCCTCACCACAAGGATAAAGACCTCTGACATTGGTCTGATAAACCTCGTCTCTGATAATTCTGACGGGTGATGAGCTTCTTGTTTCGGGAGCTGTTAAAACAGCATCAGCCAAAGCGAAGCCCTTGAGTTTTTTATCCATCTGCACAATTGCATCAGCCATTGTGTCCGTAACCTTCTTTGGAAGCACATTTCTTATATCTGTGGGTGTTACACCTGTAGGACAGCTTGGATTTACAAATGAAAGCTTAGTTGATTTCTCACCTCTGAGGAAATCGCCCACAAGCTGACAAGGCGCTGAATAATCTGAACCGCCGAGAATGAATGCTTTCTGCTCCATCTCTCTTTGAAGGTCAAAGCCTGAGAGCACGTGGTCTGTGGGGAAGTCTTCGGGATAAACGTTGACAAGCAGTGCAGAGTTGGAATTTTCTCCGTTTCTCGCCCACTCGCTCATACCGTTGACAACAACGCCGCCCTTTTCGCTTGTTGCGGCTACAACAGTACCACCCGGACACATACAGAATGTATATGCACCTCTTTCGTGCTGACCGTGACAAGCAAGCTTATAATCGGCAGCACCTAATGCTCTGTGGCCTGCAAATGCGCCGTACTGTGCTTTATCAATAAGCTCTCTCGGGTGTTCAATTCTCGCACCGACAGAGAAAGGCTTCTGCATCATTTTGACACCCTTTGAATATACCATTTTTACTGTATCTCTTGCAGAGTGACCGATAGCAAGTATAACAGTATCGGTTTCCATATCATAATGCTTGCCTTTTTCTTCATAGGATATGCCCTGAATAAAGCCGTTATATACAATCAGGTCTGTCAGCTTAGCTTCAAACTTAACAGTGCCGCCGAGGAAGATTATCTCTTCTCTCATACTTTTAACAACAGCTGCAAGCTTATCTGTGCCGATGTGCGGTTTACCTGAGTAGAGAATTTCTTCCGGCGCACCGTGATTTGCGAACTCAAGGAATACCTTTCTGCAAAGAGGGCTCTTGATGCCCGTTGTCAGCTTGCCGTCAGAAAATGTACCGGCACCGCCCTCACCAAACTGCACATTTGATGTTTCATCAAGGATTTTATTAGTAAAGAAGTTGTTTACATCTTTAGTACGCGCATCAACATCTCTGCCTCTTTCAAGCACAAGAGGCTTAAGACCCGCTCTTGCGAGAGTCAGAGCAGCAAAGAGACCTGCAGGGCCGAGACCCACAACTACGGGAGTGTATTTAGATGTGCGCTTATTTTCAGGCATTTCATATTGAAAGGGCTTTACATAGATAACCTTGTTTGAATTACAGCGCTTGATAATTTTTTCTTCATCACCGAAAACCTCAACATCCACACTATAAACGAAAAAGATGTCATCTTTCTTTCGGCTGTCAACGCTCTGACGGGCAATAGTGATAGATTTAATCTGCTCGTCGTCTATTCTCAATATTTTTTTGCAGGCTCTGAATAAATCTTCTTTCGAAGCATCAAGACCTTGCTTTACTTCATTTATTCTTATCATTTTATTATCTCCCGATTATCAATTAATAAGACTTTCGCCAACAGCCATACCGCTTGCAAATGCCCACAGCAGATTATAGCCTCCGCAAGGGCCGTCAATGTCAAGCAGTTCACCGCAGCAATAAAGATTTTTTACTTTTTTCGATTCGAGGGTACTGCTATCAACCTCTCTCAGGTCTGCACCGCCCGAGGTCACCTGAGCATCGTCAAAGGGTCTGAGAGCTGTTATTTCAAACTTAAAGCTCTTGCAGGCTGAGGCGATATTTTTTATATCCTTGGCATTCAGCTGTGATACTGCCGCGTTTAAAGATACTCCGACACTCTTGAGCACCGTTTCGCCTAATTTTTTCGGCATAAAGCCTGTCAGCAGATTTTCCGCTTTCATTTCTTTGTTGTATCGGCAAATTCTTTCTAAGCTTTCACACAATTCGCCAAAACTCATAGACGGCACAAAATCGCAATCGACTATAGGTAAAGTCTTGCTGACTCTGAAGTGTCTTGCAACAAATGACGAAAGCTGCATAACCGCAATACCAGACAGTCCGTAATCTGCAAACAAAAGCTCACCGTTTTCTTCGGTAATTTTTTCGCCGAAGATATAAAGCTTCAGATTTGCCTTATGTCTTATGCCCTTGAGCTGTTTTGTATAAGTATTGTCTTTGACAGTAAGTTTAGTCAGTGCAGGCATAAGCTTTGTCACTGTGTGCCCAGTGTCTTTTAAAAGCTCGTAACCGCCGAAGTTTTTAGCCACAGCCTTGCCACCGCAAGAAAGCACAACCTTATCATAAATTTTGCCGTCGCTTAAAACAAATACCTTGCCTTGCTTTCTGATGCTTGTTATTTCATTTTCGCAAAGAATTTTTATCTTAAGGTGCTCACACTCAAATCTTAAAGCATCAAGAACGCTTGTTGCCTGATTGCTGAGAGGATAAGCTCTGCCCTCTTCGTCAGTGCGGGTGTAAAGACCTAAGCTTTCGAAAAAAAGGCGGACTGCATCTGCATCATAGCGCGAAAGTATACCGCGTACAAAATCAGGTGACGAATAATCATCAGCCTTTGCATAAGCATTAAACATATTGCATCTGCCGTTACCCGTTGCAAGAATCTTTTTGCCCACTCTGTCTTTACTTTCATAAATCACAATTTCTGCATTTTTACCTGCAGATTTTCTCGCCGCGGCTATGGCACAGCAAAGCCCTGATGCACCGCCGCCAATAATTGCAATTTTCATTTTTCCGCCTCCTTTCTCAATACCACAGATTATTTTATCATAACTATAAAAATATCTCAAGTTATATAATAAAAAATCCCCGAATTTAATCGGGGATTAATCTTTTGTTTAGCCGAAAAGTCCGTCTGTCCAACCGAAGAGCAAGGTAATAAGGCTGTCCATTGCATTAACAAACTTCTGAATAAGGTTTGCAATGGCATTTTTTACGCTGCTTCCGAAATTTTCAGGGAAAGCTGAAACTGTGTTGTCGGTAAGTGTTCCGAGATGGAAAGATAAGATATCAATCATCGTAAGCTCACCTAAGAACATTGCTTTTAAAACATCTTTTGTTTCTCTTACATTTTCTTCAACTGACTTCTTTACAGTTTCTTCAGCAGTATCATTTTTGTTTGTACTGCCTGAAAGCTCGGCATTCTCAGCATCTGCCTGTTCTTTGGCTTTGAGTGCCGCTTCAAGCTTTGTGCCTATATTGTCAATAAACTTTGTAATTACTGCACTGTTGTTTTCATAAGCACGGTTGATATCGAAATAGCAAAGATAGTAAAGATGTAATTCATCAGTATCACTTGCATTAACAAGTCTGTTAATCGGCAACGGAGCAAACTCAAACTTCATTGATTTATTTTCAAGCAAGCTTGCCTGAGCATCTAAAAGAGCCTTTTCCAAAGCAACTAATTCTTCGTTTAATTCGGGCAATTTATTTTCTAAAGCTACCAATTCTGCCTCATAAGCTGACAGTGTGGCTTCAATTGCAGCAAGGTTGTTTTTTGCTTCCTCCCACTTCTTCTTGTTGCTGTTTGTGGGCTTTGCAAGATATGTCTTATATGTCTCATCAACCTTATCTTCAGCAGTTGAAACTTCCTTTTCTGTGCGGATAATATTTGCCTGAGTAGTTAAAATTCCTTTTTCTGTATCGGCAATCTCTGTTTCTTTTTTTGTAATATCTTCTCCGAGTTTCTTTATCAGAGCAATATTACGATCAACCCTTGCAACATATAAACAGTCTGAAATAAAGTTGATGAAATCGTCAATTGTATCAAACTCTTTACCGGTATATCTTTCGAGCATGGGATATTTGCCGTTAGAAGCAGATTCTGAACTGTTTGATATTGCATACATAGATGAATATCTGAGTGTGAAAAGCAACTCAAAAGCCTTTTTATATGAAGTTTTGTAGTTTTTGCAGAAAAGCTGAACGAGCTGTTCAAGATAAACTACAGGATTTTTAAAAAATTCTCTGAACATATCGGTAAGAATTCTTGCACCCATATGTTCACCTTTTTCAACTTCAATATCTCTGAGTACATTATCGTCGATATTAACGCCTAAAGCACTCATAACGCTTTTAACATTAAACGCAGAAGTTGAACACCAGTAATCCTGAAGCACTTTATCAAGTCCGGACAGAATTGTTACCTGTCTGAAAAATTCTTCAGCCTTTATTTTTTTACCGCCGGTAAAAACCTTTGTATCATCAGAAATACTTGTAAAGCCGGGATCTAATAAAAGACCGATGAAGTTGGCGATAGCAACAACATTTTTGTTAGCAACTGCAACTGTTTCAAAAAACGCTTCACTGCTCCACACCTTACCGGCTGTGTTATTAATCTGATTATTACCGTTAACTCTCATACGGGAGAAGTCACCCTTATTGAAGTTGTAGTAGTAATCATAATGAACTTCGTCTTTTTTTGTATACTCATTGTACACAAGAATTTTAGTTTCAAGAATATCAGCAAAAATACTCTTGTCTGCTGTCTTAGTGCTGTAATTATAACGATAGCTGTTTAAAGCCTCTGCACAAGCATCATATTCACTTTTTGCTATACAAGCCGAAACCTTTGAGCCTTTATAAGCTGCAAAAGCTTCAACATCGTGAACATCATATTCTTCACCGGGATGATTATCGTTCCAATAAGAAATGAAGTCACTCTTTGTTGCGTTAACACCGCTGAGCACTCTGTCAAAATCCACTTCGGAAACAGTGAGCTTGTAACGGCTAAGAGTCCAGAAGAACTTTGCCTGGTCTTTGCTGTAAAGCTTATCAAAAGTAACACCGAACATTGCATCGTTACCGTTAATGCCGATAAAGTAGTCAAAATTTTCTTCTTTTATTGCACTGCCGTTAAGGTTATCAACACTATCATAACCGATTTCGTTAAGAGAATCTGAAAATACAGTGTCCTTACCGTAAAGTATGGGGTCTATGACCTTACCTACAATATCATCGGTATATGTACCGTCAGGCTTCTGACTGCCGTCGGGACGATGACGGATATCCTCTTCACCTTTTGCAAATGCAGTCATACCCGTACTGAAGCATGACAGCACCATAACAAGCGCCAAAACAAGGCATAATAGCTTTTTCATTTTATCAAACTCCTTCATATAAGAATATAGTTTGCCATTATTTCACCAACATAGTGTATCACTAAAAGTCAATTAAGTCAATATATAGTTTTATCCGTTAACAAATTCTTTTATTAGTTTTCACATATTTCACTCCGAACTATCTTAAAAACAATTATTTTTTCATTTTTTTGCTTTCAGGGTTTGACGAACAAACTTTTATATGCTAAAATACCATTATCATAGTTCTAAAAGGAGGATAAATATGTCTAACGAACTTAATAAAAAATACGGACTTCTGACAGCAATATGCACTGTTGTCGGCACTGTAATCGGCTCCGGTGTATTCTTTAAAGCCGAAAAAATCCTTACCGAAACAGGCGGTAATCTTCCTGTCGGCATCCTCGCGTGGATAATCGGCGGTCTTATTATGGTATCCTGTGCATATGCTTTTTCAATTCTTGCAACAAGACACGAAAAGGTCAGCGGTATTGTTGACTTTGCAGAAGCGCTTCTCGGCAAGAGATATGCTTATTTTATGGGTTGGTTCCTTGCCCTTTTCTATTACCCCACTCTCACATCGGTTCTTGCTTGGGTAAGTGCAAGATACCTTTGCGTGCTTATAGGCTGGGATATCACAGGCCCTCAGTGTATGACAATCTCAGGCGTACTTCTCATCACTGTTTTTGCCCTCAACACTCTTGCTCCCAAGCTTGCAGGTAAATTCCAGGTTTCAGCAACCTTTATCAAGCTTATTCCTCTTTTCCTTATGGCTATCGTTGGCACAATCAAGGGTCTTTCAAACGGTCTTCTTGTTGAAAACTTCACAACTGTTGTAAACGAAGACATCTCAACAGCAAGCGGTCTTTTCAAGGCAGTTGTTGCAACAGCATTTGCATACGAGGGTTGGATTTGTGCAACCTCAATCAATGCAGAGCTTAAAGATGCAAAGAGAAACCTTCCTAAGGCTCTCGTTATGGGTACTCTTATTATCGTTGCAGTTTATATCACATACTACATCGGTCTTGCAGGCGGTATTGAAAATGCCGTTATTATGCAGGGCGGTGAGCAGGGCGCAAAAATCGCATTCTCGGCTGTGTTCGCAAGCTTCGCAGGCACACTTCTGTTTGTGTTTGTTGTTATCTCTTGCCTCGGTACTCTTAACGGTCTTACCCTTGGCTGCTCAAGAGCTTTCTATGCTATCGCAGCCCGTAACCAGGGCCCGAAATCAGAAATCCTCAAGCAGGTTGACACTGCAACAGGTATGCCCTCAAACTCATCAATGGCAGGTCTTTTAGTCAGCGCTCTCTGGCTTCTCTTCTTCTACGGCTCACAGCTCGGCGAACCCTGGTTCGGTCCTTTCTCATATGACTCATCAGAGCTCCCCATCATCACAACCTATGCTATGTACATTCCCATTTTCGTAAGCATGATGTTTAAAGAAAAGGGTCTCGGTGTTGTTAAAGGTAAGATTGCTCCCGTTCTCGCAATCTGCGGTTCAGTGTTTATGGTTATTGCTGCAATTTTCGCTCACGGTGTATATCCCTATCAGGCAGCAAAGGCAAACGGCACATTCTCACTTCCCGTTTTATTCTATCTTATCACCTATGCCGTAATTATGATTGCAGGTGCATTCTTTATGAAAAAGAAGAAGAGCAAGAAATAATATCCCCAAAAAATCAAAGTGTTGTATCCGTTGGGATACAACACTTTTTTTCTGCAATCTGTTAAATTGTGCGGTGTTATGTACCGCCACTGTCAGGCGAAAGACCGAAACTGACAGATAAAGCCTTGTCTATTTTATACATCTCACTTTTGTCAAGTATCCCCATTTTTTCACGAAGGCGTTTTTTATCCAGAGTCCTGACCTGCTCTAAAAGCACAATTGAATCTTTGGCAAGACCGCAATCGTGGGCATTGACTTGTATGTGTGTAGGTAGGTTTGTTTTAAATCGCTGACTTGTTATAGCCGCAGCAATAACCGTAGGGCTGAATTTATTACCCACATCATTCTGAACAATCAGCACAGGTCTTACTCCGCCTTGCTCAGAGCCCACAACAGGACTCAGGTCAGCATAATATATTTCGCCACGCTTAACTGACATAGTGTTTCCTCCACTGTAATTTTATTGACAAAAATAGTTTAACCTCCCGCAACAACTTTTAAACAAGTGGAGCTGTAAAATATTTTATGTATCATCAGACAAAAAGTTGATGCACATTGATTTTCATTTCAATGTGCATCTTTTATCATTCAAAATTATATATGAACTTTTCGGTTTCTATACTGATAATCTTCCGATTTTCACAGTCAAAAATTATTTTTCTGTACCCTGCCGAAGAAATATCGGGAGTGTATTCATATTCACCCTCGCGCGGCAACAAAAGCTCTTTTGAAGAAATATCTTCTATAGCACTGAGCAATGTTTTCACGGGACTGTAGTCCCCTGTTTTGCCGTAGCTTATCTTTACATCGGGCAAAGAAACCTCTTCACGGGTAAAAACCGTACCTGATATATTTTCAGGCTCAGACACAGTAAAGGTTATTTCACCGTCTGACTTATATAAAAGATTGCCCTTGACGGTTATTCCCGACATTTCAAAAGAAACTGTGCTTTCAAAATCCTGCAGAATAAAACTCTCTTTCACACTGCAACCGCTGAAAGAAAAAAGCAGAATAACACTCAGCAAAGCTGAAACCGCATATCGCAAACATATCACTCCGGGCAAAGGTCACCGACCTTTTATTTTTCAAAAGCCCTCATGGAATAAGCAAGCTCTGAGACAACATCACTGGGCAGCATACCTGACTTTGACATCTTCTCTGCAACTCCGTCGGCAGTGTACCCGTGAACGTAAACTGCTGCTGTCATTGAGTTCACAGTACCGAGACCCTGAGCAAGGAACCCACCCATAAGGCCTGCGAGCACATCTCCGCTGCCGCCTTTGGCAAGACCTGAATTGCCTGAAGAATTGACATAAGCCTTTTTGGTCATAGGCTGAGCCACTATTGTGTTAGCACCCTTAAGTGCAAGATATACGTTATAGTTTGACGCAAAATCTCTCGCAGTACCAACTCGGTTGGTTTCAATAAGCTCTGTTCTTGTGCCGCAAAGACGTGACATCTCACCGGGATGAGGAGTAAGAATAATATCACATGAAGCGCTTTGTAATATACTTATGTCGTCAGCTATGATATTTATGCCATCGGCATCGATTAAAACGGGAACTTTTGAATTTGCAACAACAGCTTTGAGCACTGCCTTTGTGTCTTCATTTACACCCATTCCGCAGCCGATAACTATTGCGCTGTATTTATCAAGTGAAGCTAAAATCTTATCAGTTGCACCCGCTGAAAGAGTACCCTCTGCAGTTTCAGGGAGAGGCATCATAAGAGCTTCCGTAACCTTTGATGCAATGGGAAGATACGCACTTTCGGGGAACGCCATAGTAACAAGACCAACGCCGCTTCTGAGAGCCGCACCGCCACACAGCACGGGAGCACCCACCATATTCTTCGAGCCGCAGATGCAAAGCAGATGACCGAAAGTACCCTTATGAGACACACTTGAACGTTCTGAGAAAAGATTGCTGACCTCCACTCTGTTGTGGGTATAAAGTGAATCCGACACAAGCTTATAGCTTTCTTCGGGGATGCCGATATTGGCAATGATAATATCACCGCAACACTCAGATGCAGGATGCATAATATGAGCAGGCTTGAGAGCTGATATTGCAATAGTGTAGTCAGCCTTGAAGCAACCGGGATCATTATAACCGCTGTCGCAATAAACACCGCTGGGCACGTCAATAGAAAACTTGACACCCTTTGCCTGAGACATTTCTTCAAAGAGATAACGAAGCTCGGGACCGATGTTGCCATAAAAACTAAAACCGAAAACAGCATCAACAATAATATCGGCATTTCTGATGGTCTGTACTGTCTTGGCCTTATCCGCATCATACCATATAGTCGGGATAGCCATATCGATTACGAGCTTATACATATATGTAGCTTCCTGACTGACAGGGTAACCCGATGCCATAATAACGCAGACGTTATAACCGTTTTCGCTGAGCTTTCTTGCCACAACAAAACCGTCACCGCCGTTGTTACCCTTACCGCAGACAACAGCCACATTTCTCTTGAGACTCTTTTCTTTTTCAGTTTCATTTCTGATATTTCTTGCACAAGCGGCGCCTGCATTTTCCATCATTCTCTGATATGACAGACCGTATTTTGCCGTGTACTGTTCTACCTGTTTCATTTCATCTGAATTGAGCAGTCTCATAACCGAATACCACCTTTACTTGTTTAATTAAATTTATTCTATATCTTTTAAATTATACCATTTAGTTAAGTTATAGTCAACTGTTTAAGAGTGAGGAGTTAGGAGTGAGGAGTTAGGAGTTAGGAATTGCTGACGGATATTTGAGATATAGCTGTTAAACAATCTTTCTTATACCAAAAAACAATACAGCAAACTATTGTCAGTCTGCTGTATTTTTTCGTCATATTAATTTTGCAGGAACAGGTGTCAGTTTCAACTAATCCGTGACAACTCCTAACTGTTCCAGGTCTTTTACCGAGGAATAATGAATGGGCGTGATGCCAATTTCGGGCAGGTGCTCGAGGTTGGCAAAATTGTCGTCAACCATATAGATTTTTTCATATTCCTTGCCGAAAAGAGAAACGCAATATTTATAAATAGCTTCGTCGGGCTTTGCCATTTTAACATTGCAAGACACAACCGTATGGTCGAATAAATCCCACAGTGCGTGTTTATCAAGCAGACCCTCAACCACTCCGAGAGGTGCATTTGATAAAAGAGCAATGTCATAGTTTTCTCTGAGCTTTCTTATCACGGGTACGATCTCCTGCTGCAAAACAAATAGACTTTCCCATTCTGCCATCATTTCGCCTTTATCAAGACCGAGAGCCTGAGCCATATTATCCATCAGCTCCTCATAAGTCACGAGACCTAAATCAGCAGGCACAAAAAGCTTTTCCTTAAGGGGTGCCGCAACATCCTCGGGCAGATACTTTCTGAGAAACACAGGTGCGACCTCACCCATTATAACGCCGAAGCAATCGAAAATCACAAGTTTATTATGCATAGCCTCTCCTTTATTTTACGAGCTCTATAACAATGTCATAGCTGTCGTCGCCTGTTGTTTCAGCCACCCATGTGCCCTTGGCAAAATCTCTTGCTCTGAAAATAACCTCATCTTCATAAACTTCCGCAATGTAGCCTGTGCCTGCATTGTTATAGGTACCGTCTTTGTTGACAATTGAGAATGAAGGCACGTTGATGCAGTGGATACCGTCAACATTATTATAGCTGTCGGGGCCAAAGCCTGAGTGAAGATGTCCCGATACAAGGAAAACATTGTCATACTTCGAGAGTATATCCTGAATATCCTGACTCTGCTCGCCGACACTGCCGCCGACTTTAGTGATACTGCCGAAGGCCTGCATCTCGTTGTGGGTATCCTTGAGAGGCTGATGACAAAGCACAAAGGTAGGATTGCCGTTTCCAGCCTTTAATTCTTCGTCGAGCCAATTAAGCTGTTCAGGGCTGATATATGCCTGCTGGAGCTTTGTTTTATCCGAATCGAGTACGATAATCTTGTAGCCGTTGATTCTTTCGCTATAATGATAGCTGTCAACGGATTCATCACCGTTGAGCTCGTTGGTCATACCCGAAAAAGCACTGAGGCTCTGACTGTAAAGTCTGAGTCTTATGTCGTGATTACCCGACGCCATTATGTATCTTGTTTCGAGACCTGCAAGCTTCTCTTTCACTAACTTATAGTCAAGCATAGTTGCGTTTTCGGTTATGTCACCAAGACCGATGAGAGCATCAAAGTTGCCGTCTGCATTGTGCAAATCTTCGGTAGCAGCCTGAAAAACGCTGTATCTTTCTGAGCTGTAAAATGACACCTGCGGAACAGCAATGAAAGCAAGCACTGCCTTTTCGCCGTCTGCGAAGCGTACCCCTAAAGGTGACTCAACAGAGGGAGCGGTATAGTCCGCACTCTTTGTGGAAGCTGTAACACCCAGCATAGCCGCAACAATTACCGCCACGATTACAGCAAATATAATAATTAATTTCAATGATTTTTTAAGCTTCATTTGTTTATACATCCTCTCATTATTTGCTGATATAAAGTTTAACACCACAGCCAATAATTGTCAATCCAATATATGTTAACAAAGATTACTTTGGCGCTTAAAGTTACTGTTTGTCGAAAGAAAGACTTTAAAGTCAAAAAAACTTTATAAAAAAATTCAAAAATACCATTGTTTTATCCTTTGAAATGATATATAATATACCTTGTATTTCAATTTATTCTTGATTGGAGGGTCGTTAAATGATCGACGAAACTATCAGATTTAAGCTTCAGAACGGTTCACCCGAAGAAATGAAAGAAGTTATGAAGCAGGTTTATGCCGCTTTGAAAGAAAAGGGATATAACCCCATCAAGCAGATAGTCGGCTATATTCTTTCAGAAGACCCGACATATATCACTACTCACAACAACGCACGCAGTCTTATCAGAAAGGTAGACAGAGACGAGCTGTTACAGCAGCTTGTTAAGGACTATCTTAAAGAAGACTGATTTAAGGAGGTACACTATGGCAGCGAAAAAGAAAAGTGAATTTTTAACATACAAGGATAAACCTCTTGTAAGAAAAGGTAATACCCTTTACTACGGCAACATGAGCGACAAATTCGTTGTTATGTTCCAGATTCTTTCAACAAAAGATGTTGACGGTTTACAAGTGGCAGACAGAGTCGGCGTTCAGCTTATCAACACTGACCCCAACGTTCGTCCCCACGACAGAATTGCTCAGAAGACTGAAAAGAAAGGTCTTTACGCAGCAATGGATATCGGCAAGATCTGGCTTGAAAGAGCTCTTGCAGAATAAGATAACAGCACCATAACGTGCATAATACTCACAAACAAGCGACATGGCATTAAAACCTTGTCGCTTAAAAATTATGCACTTGCCATTTTTTCTCCCTCGGAGTACAGCAGTACGCCTTCGGTCGAAGAAAATGTCATATGGCACTGTTCTCTGTATTCTTCAGTTTAAATTTAATAACCGCTCGTGGCGCAGCTGGATAACGCAGCAGATTCCGATTCTGAAGAACGGGGGTTCGAATCCCTTCGGGCGGGCCATAAAACAACAACGGTACCCTTGTGGTGTCGTTGTTGTTTTTTAGTTACAATCAAACGAAGGGATTCGAACAAGGAGGGAGCGAAGCGGAAGAAAACAGTCCGGCGGACTGTTTTCGCCGACGTGGCAACGAGCAAAGCGAGGCGATAGACGCGGGAGCGTCGGACAAAATCCCTTCGGGCGGGCTAACAAAAAAGTCTCTTTTTCCATCGGAAAATAGACTTTTTTGAGTGATGCGTTCCTGACGGAACGTGATACGCACTTCGTGCGTGATGCAAGCTTTGCTCGTGATGCACGCCTTCGGCGCGTGAATGGAACGCATCGCATCATTGCGAGTAAAACGAGCAACATCATTATGCGAAGCATAACATCATATCTCTTCAGCGATACATCATTTAAAATCCGACACATATACTTATATACTACTAAATCTTTATTTAATCCTTTTCACTTTTTTAACGAAAAGCTCTTGATATTTAAACAGTTTTGTGCGATAATACTCGGGTTATTTTTATTTTCAGACAGGAGTGTTTCTATGGAACAAAAAAGAAGCGGCTTCTCAGGTAAACTCGGCTTCGTACTTGCAGCGGCAGGGTCCGCAGTAGGTCTGGGCAATATCTGGAGATTTCCCTATCTTGCGGCAAAATACGGCGGAGGTATGTTCCTTCTCGTGTATATCATTCTTGCAGTAACCTTTGGCTTTTCACTTATGGTAGCTGAAATCGGCATCGGCAGAAAATCTCAGCAGAGTGCCATCACTGCTTTCAGACAGCTTGATAAAAGATTTTCTTTCCTCGGTTATCTTGCGGCAGCAGTACCTGCCATTATCCTCCCCTATTACTCGGTTATCGGCGGTTGGGTAACAAAATATATGGCAGACTTTATTGGCGGTAAAGGTTCAGCCGCAGCTCAGGACGGATATTTCGGCTCATATATTTCTCAGGTGGGCGAGCCTGTGCTTTACTTTTTGATTTTTATGGCTCTCACAGTTTTAATCGTACTCTTCGGCGTTGAAAAAGGCATTGAAAAGGTCAGCAAGGTTATGATGCCCGTACTCGTTATCCTTTCAGTCGGCATTGCAATTTATTCCGTAACTCTTCCCGGAGCTATGGAGGGCGTTATCTATTATCTCAAGCCCGAGCTCGAAAACTTCAGCATCACAACTGTTATTGCAGCTCTCGGACAGCTCTTTTACTCGATGTCACTTGCTATGGGTATTATGATAACCTATGGATCATATATGAAAAAAGAGGTTAATGTTGAAAGCTCAACAAGACAGATCAGTGTTTTTGATACCGGTATCGCGTTCTTTGCAGGTCTTATGATTATCCCTGCTGTTTTCGCTTTCTCAGGTGGTGACGAGTCCGCTTTGGGTCAGGGCCCCGGTCTTATGTTTGTTACTCTACCCAAGGTTTTTGACACTATGGCAGGCGGTCAGATTATCGGTGCAGTATTCTTCTTGCTTGTACTTCTCGCTGCTCTCACATCATCAATTTCACTTACCGAAACCGTTGTAGCTTCTCTTATGGATAAGTTCCGCATAAAGAGAACCCCCGCTTGCATTATTGTTCTGGCAATTTGTATCGCTTTAGGCCTTGTATCAATCTTCGGTTACAGCATCTGGTCAGATGTCACAGTTATCGGTATGCAGATGCTTGATTTCTTTGACTTTATCAGCAACACAATTATGATGCCCATTCTCGCAATTATCACCTGCGTATTTGTCGGCTTTTTCATCAAGCCCCAGGTAATTATCGACGAGGTAGAATCAGACGGCACAACCTTCAAGAACAAGAAACTTTTTGTGGTAATGATAAAATATATTTCACCGATTTTCATTCTTCTTATTCTTGTTTCATCTATCCTCAACGCTTTCGGTGTTATCAAAATCTAAAGCAAAATATTTAAGGCAGGTAAAACACCTGCTTTTTTTCTTTTTAAGACCTTATTAATACCAAAAAACCTCTTGCAATTTAAATCCACTTTTGATAAAATTAATATATATTTACCTATCAGGAAGTGATAAAATGAAAGCAATTATTGGTGGCAAAATTATTCTCAAAGATAGAATTATCGAAGGCTCAGCACTGCTTTATTCTGATGTTATCGAAGGCATTATCCCCCTCGGCAGTATACCCGCAGATACTGAAATAATCGATGCTAAAGGCGGCTATGTTGCACCGGGTCTTATCGACATGCACATTCACGGCTACCTCGGTAAGGATGTCTGCGATGGTGAAGAAGAAAGCATCCGTACTATCTCAAAGGGTCTGCTTGCAAACGGCGTAACAGGCTATCTTCCCACAACTATGACTGTGGATATGAAGGTTATACGCAAGGCTCTTGAAGTGTGCCGCGACCTTAAGGAAGAAAGCAAGGACTGGGACGGCAGTGTTATTCTCGGCTGTCACGCAGAAGGGCCTTTCATCTCTGAGAGCAAAAAAGGTGCTCAGGATGCGAAATATATCCTTAAGCCCGATGCGGCCTTTGTCAAGGAGTATGCTGATATAATCAAGACTATCACTCTCGCTCCCGAAACTGACGAAAACGACTTTGCAGCTATCCGCGAAATCACACGCGACACCGATGTGGTTATCTCAATGGGTCATACCTCGGCAGATTACGAAACAGCTATGGCAAGTGTCAATGCAGGCGTAAAACACGTCACTCACCTTTTCAATGCTATGACTCCCCTTGCACATCGTGCACCTGGTGTTGTTACTGCGGCTATGAATGCTGACATCAGCTGTGAGCTCATCGTAGATACTTTCCACGTAGATGCAAGTCTTTACAATATGCTCTATAAACTCAAGGGCAGAAAACTCTGCTTTATCACTGACTGTCTGCCTGCAGGCGGTTTACCCGAGGGCGAATATACTCTCGGCGGTGCTAAGATTATCTACAGAGGCATCGTTTGCAGACTCGAAGACGGCACCGTTGCCGGCAGTGTACTGCATCTTAACAAGGGCGTATGGAATGTTTATACAAACTCAGATATACCCCTTTATGAGTGTGTCAACTGCGCATCTCTCAATCCTGCCACTACTCTTGGTCTTGAGAAAAGCAAAGGCTCACTTGAAATAGGCAAAGATGCAGATATTATCATCACAGATAGTGAATTCAATGTTGAAAAAACAATTATCGGAGGTAAAATAAAATATGAAGCTTAAAGTTAATGCAAAACTCGACCCTAAATTCCAGCCCCTTTCACTTGTTTGCCGCAAAATGCGCGAAGCAACAAAAGAAAACGGTCAGGATATCGTAATTGCCGTTGAAAGAAATAAGGGCTACACCACTACATACAAGACCCGCATTTTCGCTGACGGCACAGGTCACGACGAAGAAAACTTCAAGTTTGTTGAACGTATCGCCAAGTCACTTCTCTGGGTTGCAGGCGGTTATAAGGTAATTATCGCAGGCAGTGAGTTTGTTGGTGCTAAGATTAAAGAAGCATTCTCATACGGCGGTCTTCGCGATTTTGACGTTAAGTTTATGGAAAGAGTATACGAAGAAAAATTCTCAGTTGAGGTACGCGCTTTAGAAGATGCACCTGAGGATAAGTCAGCTGCCGCACCTATCGGCAGACATCTTGACGGTTGCCGTATCGGCTTCGATGCAGGCGGAAGTGACCGCAAGGTAAGTGCTGTTATCGACGGTGAAAGTGTGTATTCAGAAGAGGTTGTTTGGTTCCCCAAGACCAACTCAGACCCCGACTATCACTATCAGGGCATTTTAGATGCTATGAAAACTGCGGCTTCAAAGATGCCTCGCGTTGATGCTATCGGTGTATCATCAGCAGGTGTTTATATCGATAACAGAATTATGGTTGCATCACTTTTCCTCAAGGTAAGCGATGAAGATTTCGATAAGAAAGTTAAGAATATGTACC
>JAZRDY010000209.1:0-3386 GCA_045660525.1 Acutalibacteraceae bacterium
ATTGGAGGAAAAAGTTATGTCAACTTACATGCCCAAGGCTGGCGACATCACTCGTCAGTGGCACATCATTGACGCTGAAGGCAAAACACTCGGCGCTGTAGCTGCTAAGGCTGCTGTTCTTCTCAGAGGTAAGCACAAGGCTACATTCACACCCAACGCTGACTGCGGCGATCACGTAATCATCATCAACGCTGACAAGTTCATCCTTACAGGTAAGAAACTTGATCAGAAAATGTACTATCATCACACAGGCTATATCGGTAACATGAAGAAGGTTAAGTACTCAACACTTATGAGAACAAAGCCCGAATTCATCGTAACTAAGGCTGTTAAGGGTATGATCCCCGATACAGTTCTCGGCCGTACAGCAATGACAAGACTTCGCGTATATACAGGTGCTGAACATCCTCATGCAGGTCAGGCTCCTGTTGCAGTTGAATTCTAATAGAAAGGGAGGAAAAGAATAATGTACGAAACAACACCATTCTTCTATGGCACAGGTCGTAGAAAGAAGTCAGTAGCAAGAGTACGTGTATATGCAGGTACTGGTAAAATCACAATCAACGACAGAGATATCGACGATTATTTCGGTCTTGAAACACTTAAGCTCATCGTTCGTCAGCCTCTCAATCTTACAGGTACAACTGAGAAGTTTGACATCGTTTGCCGCGTATCAGGCGGTGGCGTAACAGGTCAGGCTGGTGCTATCCGTCACGGTCTTTCAAGAGCTCTTCTTCAGTATGACGAAGAACTCCGTGGTTCACTCAAGAAGGCAGGCTTCCTTACACGTGACCCCAGAATGAAGGAAAGAAAGAAGTACGGTCTCAAAGGCGCTCGTCGTGCTCCTCAGTTCTCAAAGAGATAATTACAGCCTATTGGCGATTATCAAAGATTACAGCATTCACGAAAGTGGATGCTGTTTTTTGTTGGTATGCGTTCAAGTTTGTGCAAAAATAAAAAAAACAAACCGCCGATTAAGGCGGTTGTTATATTATAGTTTTTACGGTGCCGTTACAGTGAAGTAAGCATAAACTAAGTGGCCGTTATTACCTTGTCGGTTTATCAATGAAAAGCTTATAGCCACTCGGTATTCACCCTCGGGGAGAGTTTTTGTCATATTCATACCTGAGAAGCTGATGGTGTCCTTAAAGGTACTGAAAGCCGAGTATGTAGTATAATCATCGGTAAACCATTCATAAGCACCTGCTATTACCCATTCATCCCCCTCAAGCTTTTCAATTCGAAGTACTCTCGGGTCACCGATTTTATTGAAGGTTTTATTCTTAGCTTCAATGGTTATCTGAGTAGTTTCTGTTGTAACATTTTCAAGCACTACAGGCTGAAAGTTTGCAGGGTTACCGATTATAATAAGTGATAAAATAGCCGATATTCCCCACATAAAGCTGTTAAGAAGTGATTTAAAAGGGTTGAACTTAATAATTGATGTTGACATAGTTATTTCTCCTTTGTTGTTATATCGGAACAAGGTACCTTTGTCCTTGATCTCATAATAGCACAGCTCATATCTTTTGTCAATATATATTTTGTAACGCAAAATATAATTACTGCAAAAATATCTTTGACTTGTTCAATTTAATGTGATACAATAATAAAAAAGACAGAAAGGGTGAGAGAAAGTTGCTTAATACAGACAGCTTCAAAAGAGGCACAGTTGACCTTGTAGTGCTGAGCGTACTGACAGAAAAAGATATGTATGGCTATGAAATAGTAAAAGCCGTAAAAGAGAAAAGTAACGGCAATTACGAGATCCCTTTAGGCACACTTTATCCCGTATTATACAGATTTATAGAAAACGGATATCTTTCAGACCGGGATGAAATAGTTAATAAGCGACTTCGCAAATATTATCATATAGAAGAACAGGGCAAGGAATTTTACAAAGAGCTTCTTCAAGAATATAGTAAAATTTCTCAAGGTGTTAATCTTATTTTAAAGGCGGTGAATGATGGTGAATAAAACTGAACTCAAGGAATACTATAAAGAAATTGAAAAGCTTTTAGTATGCAACGGGAAGAAAAAGTCTGCCTTTATGTCAGAGCTTAAAGCTAATATAGAAGATTATATAGCGGATGCAGGCGAGACGGATATAGACAGTATAAAAGCGGAGTTTGGTACACCTGAAGTTATAGCTGAGAGCTTTGTTTTAAACAGCAATGCCACTGAAATAAAAAAGAAATTAAGCATTAAAAAGTGGGTTGTTATTGCTATTATAATTGCACTTGCGATATATCTTGCTTTTGTTCTTATCAGCCTTATTGATGTACACACTGAAGCTCACGGTTATATGCAAGAGGGAATAATGATGATAAATGCTTTTATAGGTGGTGAGCTGTTGTGAAAAAGATAATTGCTTTTGTAATGTGCAGTCTTTTGTTGATTACAGCTTTATGTCCTTGTGCTTTAGCTTCATCGATTGAGTCGGGAAGGGAACAGTTCGATGACGGCGCTTATCTTATTGTGACATATGTTAAGCCACCGGAAGAATCGTCGGAAAATGAAGATGATTGGGTTGATACAGATTCAACCGATACGGAAGAAATTGAAGGAATATCATTCTTTGATAAGATTATAAAATGGTTCAGTAATGTTTTGAATAAGCTTTTTGCAAAGCAGAAAACTGTAACCAAAACAAAATACTGTAATTACTTTGACAGTAAAGATAATTTGTTGTGGTCTGTAAGTCTTAAAGCTACATTTACCTATAACTATAGAAAAGCTATTTGTGTCAGCAGTGAGATAAGATACGAAATCAGAGACAAAGATTGGACTATTATTTCTTATGACAGCAGTGAAGAAAATAATACTGCGAAAGGTGAGTTTGCCATGAGACAGTATAAACTTGGCGTGCCCCTTAAGCTTATTGAAAAAGAGTTGATTCTCACTTGTGATAAAAACGGAAATGTGAATTGATAAACAGAAAGAAGGATGACATTATGACCAAATTCAGATGGTGCTTTATCGGTGCAGGTGACCTTGCAAAAACAGTTGCAAATCAGTTAAACAAAAGTGGCAGACACGAAGTTGTCTCTGTATATACAAGAAACTATGAAAAAGGTAAGGCTTTTGCTGAAAAACACGGTGGCAAAGCATATCCTACTCCCGAAGAAGCAATCACAGCAGACGGAGTAGATGGTGTGTATATTGTCACACCGCACAGCTCTCACTATAAATATGCAAAGCTTGCTCTTGAGCTTCAAAAACCTGTCTTTTGCGAAAAGGCATTTACTGTTACCGCAAAAGAGACCGACGAGCTCATTGCCCTTGCAAAAGAGAAAAATGTCTACCTCTGCGAAGCTATGTGGACCTGGTTTTCCGAAAGTGCCAACAAAACCAAGCAGTGGATCGACGAAAATAAAATCGGCAGA
>JAZRDY010000210.1:0-12535 GCA_045660525.1 Acutalibacteraceae bacterium
TTGCCAATATCATTGCTATGGTATCTGCTACAGTGACATAGCAGATGAAATATATAGGAATACAGCAAAGAATGCTTTCTGTAACTGCCGAGGGAATATCGCTTTTAATCATATAAAGTAGCTTTTTATACGATGATTCGGGAATGAGGTAGATATAAGGATAAGACAGTTCCTTTGCCCATCTGCCCGAGGCGATGCTCATAGTCATCATATAAACACTCAAGGCGAAAACTGCAACAGGCTCATCGCTGAATATAAAACAAGTGACCGCAGTTATGATTACCTGCACCAAAGATACGGTGGAAAGTATAAGCTTACGGCTGCGACGGTTTTCGGTTTTGTGTTTTTCAGCTATAACAGATGCACCGAAGCCTTTTGTGATGCCGATTTTGCCGGTTTTGACATTTCTCGGAGCGTTTTCCGAAGCCTTGCCCTCTTTTCTTGCGGCAATGGCAGAGAATGAATTTTCGGTGCTTTTGAGCACGTCTTCGTAATAGTCGCCGTTTATGAGTCTGATTGCAACTCTGTAAAGGCACCAGAAAACTATACAATAAGCCAAACCTGAGACTACGCGTGGTACACTGCAGTCTATTGCGCCTGATACCGCATAGGAAATAACACCGCTTACAGGGAAAAATTTCGCGGCAAGAGTCTGAGTAGCTTCTATGAGATTAGACAGATTGATACCGCCGTTTGTATAGGCAAGATAGAGGGCATAACCGCCGAAAGCTGCAATAACAAGAGTATATGCGCCTTTGAAAAAATTTCGTTTGGTATCGTCTGATGATGTCAGTGAGTAAATAACCATGGCAGTCATCTGCGAAAGAAAAACTGTAACACCGTAGCCGATGAGAATGTATACGAGAACTTCAAAGCCTACACCGTAGGTGGTACATATTGTGCCCGACTGAAAGAGAATGAAAAATCCAAGCATCAGCGATCGACCGAGCTGCTGAATGAGTCCGTAGGAGAGTACAATGTTTTGTTTTATCGGTGAGGTGAAAATGAGATTTACGTCTTGCATGGTAAACATCGACGCACCGTTGTAAAATCCGTTTTTGCTTATGAGAACGAATATCAGAGTGTAAAGCGCAAAAATAATTGCATAAAGCTCGGTGATATCTCTTGCATATTGGGCGTGGTGTGACGGGTCTGATGTCAAGGCAGAAAAAATCATCATAGCTATAAAAAACAGCGCAATCAAAAGTCTGCCCGGAGATTTTACAAATTCGATTATACCATTTTTAGCTTTTTTTGTTGTCAGATAGAGCAGTGCTTTCAATTTATATCACCGCTTTCTGTAATGGCGAAAAAGAGTTCTTCAAGGCTTTCGCTTGAGTCGCCCATAGTCTTTTTAGCCTTGAGCTTTCCGCCTTCCATAATGTAGGCAGTGTCCCAGAAGGTTTCAACGCTGTCGAGCATATGTGTGCTGATAAGTACACTTGCACCGTCATTTTTCAGCTCAACGAAGATATCTTTCAGCTGTTTTATTGCGTGGGGGTCAAGACCGACCATAGGCTCGTCGAAGATAACAACCTTAGGTCTGTGCACAAGGGCACAGCAGACAGAAAGCTTTTGCTGCATACCCTTTGAAAGCTCTTTGCCAAGCTTATCTTTTTTATCATAAAGCTCAAATCTTCTCAGAAGCTCGTCACCGTAAGTGTCATCGGGGGGCATATTATAAGCTCTGAGCATAAACTGCAGATGTTCGCCCACGGTGAGCATATCATAAACTGCAGGCATTTCGGGGATATAGCCGATAAGAGACTTGGCCTCTTTGGATTTATTTTTAAATTCATCAACAGTTATTTCTCCGTCAAAGCGCAAAAGACCTGTAATACACTTGATAATGGTACTCTTGCCGGCTCCGTTAGGGCCGATAAGCACAGCAATTTCGCCGTCAGCTATATCAAAGCTTACATTGTCATTTGCCAGTACCTTGCCATATTTTTTACTAACTGCATTAACTTTTAACATAATAACTCTCCTTGAGAAAAACAATATAGCCATTTTAACATATAAATTAAGATTTTAATAGTCTAAAAACTGATTTTATATAAAATAAAGTTATTGAAAATTAAGGTAAAGTGTGGTATTATCTAAATAACGTCTTAAAATAAAACTCATTAAAGACAAGGAGAAAATAAAATGAGAGTAATTATAAAAGAAAATCCTATCGAAATTTCACACGAGGCTGCTGAACTTATTATCAAGCAGATCAATAAAGACCACGGCAGTGTACTCGGCTTTGCAACAGGTGCATCACCCGTTGAAACATATAAGAGAATTATCGAAAAATACAACGAGGGCGAGGTAAGCCTCAAGCATATCACAACCTTCAATCTTGACGAATATGTGGGTCTTTCTCAGGATAACGTAAACAGCTATTACTACTTTATGCAGGATAATCTTTTCGGCAAGACAGACGTCAACCCCAAAAAAATCAACTTCCTTTCAGGTAAGGCTGAAAATCTTGAAGAAGAATGTCAGAGATACTACAACCGCATCAAAGAGTGCGGCGGCATCGATATCCAGCTTCTCGGTATCGGTACCAACGGTCATATCGGCTTCAACGAGCCCGGTGACAGCTTCAAGGATATTCCCTTCCCCGTAAAGCTGACACAGAGTACTATCGACTCAAACAGAAAATACTTCGAGGCTGTGGGTGACACAATGCCCGAATATGCTCTTACAATGGGTATCGGTGACATTATGCGCAGCAGAAAGATTATTCTTATCGCTACAGGCGAAAGCAAGGCTAAGGCTGTTAAAGAGCTTGTTGAAGGTGAAGTTTCACCCTCTTGCCCTGCAACAATACTTCAGATGCACGCCGATGTAACAATCTTCCTTGATAAGGCAGCAGCATCACTTTTAGGAGAGAAAAAATGAGTTTAGGCGCTATTGAAAAGCTGAAAGTCAGCCCGAAAATCAAAAGCATAACCATCACCGAAGAAAGACACCTTAACATCAAATGGTCAAAGGTTGCTTCGGCTGAAAAGTATGCTGTTAAAAGAGCGACTGAAGCAGGCGGCGAATTTGAACATCTGACCTGGGTTAAAAAGTGCGAGTTTACCGATGAAACGGCAGAAGAAAATACTACCTATTGGTATAAGATTACCGCGTGGAAAAAGCTTGAGGGCAAAAAGACCTCAACCAAAACAAGCGGTGTCAAGGCTGCGGTTATATCTGATATAAAAGCGCCCGAAAAAATCACCGTTAAGTCCAAGGGCAAAAAGACTGCAATTGAGCTTAAATGGAAAAACGCCGAGGGTACAGACGGCTGTATTATCGGCAGAAGAAACGACTTCTTTTCGCAGATTATTCCCGTGGGCAAGGTCTGTGGCGAAAGCTTTATTGATGAGGGCATCGTAACAGGTCAGCCATATCATTACTGTCTGCAGAGCTTTAAAAAAGGCGAAGAAAAAGAGCTTCACGGTAATTTCAGCGAGGAATGTCACTGCATTCATTTAGACAGCGGCAGGGTACTCGAAGCAAAGTCAGCTATGGGCAAAAAGGTGAATTTATCACTGAGATTGGTTGCGGGTGCTGACGGATATATCATCGAAAGAAGCGATAAAAAAGACGGCGAATATACCGAGGTGGCAAAAACAACTTCGGGCTTTGAGCTTCGCGTAAGTGATAAAGCGCCCAAGGCGTTCAAAACATATTTTTATCGCTGCAAGGCGTATAAATCAGTGGGCGAGACAGTATTTGAAAGTGTCGCAAGTGCACCGAAAGCAGTGAAAGTGAAAATTTAATAACATAATTTAAATAAGACTGCTCAGGCGGTCTTATTTTTTTGCAGAAATACAGCTTTGAAAGGTGAATTTTTCGGCAAATCCATTGAAAGAAATTGCAATATATTGTATAATAAAGATTATTTATTCTCTTTGAAAGGAGCAGGTATGAAAAAAACTTCATTTGATTGGTTCAAGCTTGATAATGCAGCGAAAATTTTCCCGGGTCAGAACTCAAAGTCCTGGTCAAATGTTTTTCGTCTCACTGTTCAGCTTAAAAAAGAAATTGACCCCGAAGTGCTTCATCAGGCACTCAAGGCAACCTTAAAAAGAATACCCAGCTTCAATGTGAGAATCAGACGCGGTTTGTTCTGGTACTATTTTGAAAAGAATCCCAACGAACCCGATGTTCTGCCTGACATAAAAAATCCCTGCTATCGCATTAAATTCAAAGAAAACAAGGGCTTTTTGTTCCGCGTGTTTTATCTTGGCGACAGAATAAGTGTCGATGTATATCATGCCCTTTGTGACGGTTACGGTGCTTCGGTTTTCATTTTCACTCTTGTTGGCGAATATCTCAGACTTACGGGTGAAGATATTGAATACAATCAGTTTGTTCTGGATGTCAAAGACAGTCCCAAAGCAAGCGAGGTTGAGGACTCATACGACCGCTATGCCGACTCAAAGGTGCCCTATGACAGAAAAGACAAGTGGGTTTATCACGCAACGGGCACAAAGATGCCTATGCATATGACTAACTTCACAGCCGGCATAATGTCTTTCAAAGAGCTTCACGCTGTGGCAAAGACCTACGGTGTTACTGTAACGGAATTTCTTGCGGCGCTGATTATGGATGTGCTTTATCAGAAGCAGAAGGCTGAAAATAAAAAGCAACGAGAAATCTGTGTTCAGGTACCTGTAAACCTGAGAAAAGCTTTTCCAAGTGAGACTCTTCGCAACTTTGTGCTGTGTCTGAGAATAAAAATGGATCCCAACTTAGGCGACTACACCTTCGAAGAGATTGTCAGAAGTGTATCCTTACAGCTTAAGCTTGCCAACGATCCCAAGCTTATAAATTCTCTTATGACTCAGAATATGAAGCTTGAGAGAAATCCGGTAACAAAGCACCTGCCTTTAGTGCTCAAAGATTTAGGTGTTGCTATCGGTTTTCTTATTACTGCCGAGCAGACAACCTCAACTCTTTTATCAAATCTCGGCCCCATAAAACTTCCCTCAAGCATTGAAAAGCATATAGAGAAAGCAATACTTTTCACAGGCCCCGGCAAGGTTAACGGCGCAAGATGCGGCGTTGTAAGCATCGGCGACAAGCTTGCTTTCAGCTTCTCGAATTGCTATCAGGAAAGTGATATCGAAAGAGAATTTTACACCCGACTTGTCAAGATGGGTGTGCACGTAAAAATTGAAAGCAACAGAGATTAATTTATAACAATATAAAACTTTAAGGAGAATTCCTATGTCATATTGTGTCAATTGCGGCGTTGAGCTTGATAACAGCGCCAAGAAGTGTGCTCTTTGCGGCACTCAGGTTATAAATCCTGCTAAAGCTCAGAGCGACGAAAATATAACAGCTCCCTTTTCTGTGGAAGCTCATATACCTAAAACCGTAAAGGCAAGATTTCTTGCTTCGCTTATTTCGGTTATTATGCTTGTGCCGAATATGGCATGTCTGCTTGTAAATTTCCTGATTATACCGGGTAATTTCTGGTCGGTTCATATTCTTTCAACCAGTGCACTTTTTTGGGTGATATTTGTTTTACCCCTTTTCAAAAAGTCTCATAAAACCTATTTTATGTGGAGCTTTGACACACTTGCAGTTGGTGTTTATACATTTCTTTTAATGAATACTTTCGGTGTATCTGAGTGGTATGCTGCTTGTGCACTGCCTATAATTGCACTTATTTCGGCTATGGTGCTGTTTTATATTATATGGGTACGCAAGAAAAAGCGCGCAGGTATTCTTAAAGCTCTTGCAGTTTGCGCGGAAGTTGCACTTGCATTTTTGCTCAGCGGTGTACTGTTGTTCTTTGCCGGTGTACCGTATGCTTTTGAAATCGGACTGATTATTTTTGTGTGTATTGTGGCAGTAGCAGGCTTTCTCGCATATTGCTATAAGAGTGAGAGTATGAGGAACTGGCTGTCAAAGAAGCTTTTTACTTAAGGAACTAACATTACGAGGTTTAATTTTGGATAAATATCAGATACTCAAACAATATTTCGGATATGATGATTTTCGTCAAGGTCAGTTGGTAGCCATTGATTCTATTCTTTCCGGTGAAGATACGGTTGCTATTATGCCTACGGGCGGCGGCAAAAGTATATGCTTCCAGGTGCCTGCAATGATGTTCAGCGGCATCACTGTGGTTATCTCACCTTTGATATCACTTATGAACGATCAGGTAAGAGCGCTTAGTCAGTGTGGCGTTCCTGCGGCATTTCTTAACACCTCGCTTGACGATAAGGTTATTACCAAAGTTGTTTCCGAAGCTAAAGAGGGCAAGTATAAAATTTTATATGTTGCTCCCGAAAGATTGCTGACTCAGAGTTTCAGGTCTTTGTGCAACAGTGTGGAAATATCTTTTGTCGCCATAGATGAAGCTCACTGTGTTTCTCAGTGGGGTCAGGATTTCAGACCCTCTTATCTTGATATAAAAGAGTTCATATCGTCTTTTAAGAAAAGACCCGTGGTTGCGGCATTCACTGCAACGGCCACAAAGATAGTCAAGCAGGATATCTGCAATCTTTTAGGGCTTATTAATCCTGAAGAAATTGCAACGGGCTTTGATAGAGAAAATCTCTATTTTGAGGTGGTAAAGGTCAAAGACAAGCTGACGGCTCTGAAAAGATATCTCGATCTCTATTCGGGCAGCAGCGGCATTGTTTATTGCAGTACAAGAAAGAATGTTGATGAGCTTTATTACGAGCTCAAAAACGATAACATCCCCGTTACCAGGTATCATGCAGGTTTGTCTAAAAATGAACGTATACTTAATCAGAATAGCTTTATTCAGGATGAGAAGCCGGTTATTGTTGCCACCAATGCTTTTGGTATGGGCATAGATAAATCAAACGTTTCATTTGTTATACACTACAATATGCCCGGTGATATAGAAAGCTATTATCAGGAAGCCGGCAGAGCAGGTCGAGACGGCAGCGATGCAAGCTGTGTGCTGTTGTTTTCACCGTCGGATATTATAGTGCAGAAGTGGTTTATCAATAATGCAGAAGATAATTACCAGCTCGATGAAAGTCAGCAGAAGGAACTGAAAAAGCTGCGACTTGAAAAGCTGCAGCGTATGGTGGATTACTGCAGGGGTGAGCTGTGTCTTCGCAATCATATTCTTCGTTATTTCGGTGAAAACCCGACTCAGCGTTGCGGCAACTGCTCATTCTGTACGGGTAATACTTCAAGTGTTGATGTTACTGTTCAGGCTCAGAAGATATTCTCTTGCATAAGACGCGTCAAAGAAAAAGAACCCGAGCAGGTTATTGTCGATATACTTAAGGGCACTGAAACGGAGTATATCATGGATAAAGCATATAATGAGTTGTCTGTTTTCGGCATAATGAACGACAGTGCTCAGTCGCAGATTGAACTTTATTTAGACTATTTTCTCAAAAGAATGCTTATTTCAAAAAATGACAAGGGTATTCTTAAGCTTGAAAACAGCGGTAAGGAAGTGCTTTTTAAAGGCAGACGCATAAGAAAGCTTACTGTCAGCAAAAAGAATAAAGACGATCAGATTGTATCTCTCGATCTCAGACTTCTGACTCAGCTTAAGATTATCAGAAAAGACCTTGCCAATAAAAGCGGTATGCCTGCCTTTGTTATATTCACAGACAAGACTCTTGAAGCAATGGCAAGACATAAACCCAAGGATGAAAAAGAGCTGTTGCTCATTCCCGGTGTAGGTCAGAAAAAAGCCGAAAAGTACGGAAAATATTTTCTTGACCACATCAATAAAGACTAAATTTTATTGTAAATGAATTTATATAGTGATATAATATATAATTATCAAATTTATGCTATCAACAGAAATTTAAGGAAAGGATTGATTATATGAGCCGTAAACAATGGTTTGTTCTGCCATCGGACAGAGAATTGGCAGAAGATATAACCGAGCAATATGATATTGAGCCTTTCCTTGCCCATCTGCTTGTGTCCCGCGGTATCACCGACGATGCAGAGCTTGAGGATTTCTGTTTTGACAGTGTTCAGCTCCTTGACCCCTTTGAGCTTAAAGATATGGATAAAGCTGTAAAGCGCATCAATGAGGCCATAGCAAACGGTGAAAAAATAGCAGTTTACGGTGACTATGATGCTGACGGCGTAACAGCCACAGCATTGCTTTATCTCTATTTCAAATCTCTCGGTGTAAAGGTTGCAACATATATCCCTGACAGAAACTCAGAGGGCTACGGTCTTAATATGAAGGCTATAAAGAGCCTTTGCGAAGAGGGTATACAGCTTATCATTACCGTTGATAACGGCATTTCGGCTCACAAAGAAGCTGAGTATATCAAAGAACTCGGTATGGATTTAGTTATCACCGACCACCATAAGGCTACGGCGGTTTTACCTGAAGCTGTGGCTGTTGTCAATCCTCACAGACTAGACTGCCCAAGCAGTTATAAAGAATATTGCGGTGTCGGTGTGGCGTTCAAGCTTATCTGCGCTCTCAGCGATAAAGACGGTGAAGAGCTTCTCAGAGAATATGCAGATATAGTTACGGTGGGTACTATCGGTGACGTTATGCCTCTTATCGGTGAAAACCGCAAAATCGTCAAGGCGGGTCTTGAGCTTATCAATAATGGCGGTAATGTTGGTATTGCAGCTCTTAGAGAAGCAAGCGGTATGAACGGCAAATATTTAAACAGCACATCTGTTGCTTTTTCAATTGTACCGAGAATCAATGCTATCGGCAGAATGTCTCACGCGAGCAAAGCTCTCGATGTGCTTGTTGGTGAAAATTCAGAAACCGCAAGAAAAAAAGCCGGGGAGATTGATTCTTCCAATGCTGAAAGACAGGAAAAAGAACGCGAAATCCTGGCGGAAGTGCAAAGATATATAGACGAAAATCCGGAAATTTTAAATGAGAGAGTTCTCATTTTCAGCGGTAAAAACTGGCACGGCGGTGTAATCGGCATCGTTGCCGCAAGACTTGTAGGTAAATACGGCAAGCCTTGTTTTGTTATTACCGATGACGGTGAAAATGCCAAGGGCTCTGCAAGAAGCATTGACGGTTTTTCACTTTATGATGCAGTGTCATATGCCTCAGAGCTTCTTGAGCATTGGGGCGGTCATATTCTTGCTGCAGGTTTCGGAATGAAAAGTGAAAATATAGAAAAATTCAAAGAGGCTATTTACGCTTATGCAAAAAGTGTTGAAATGCCCTTTGCTCAGAATATAATCGACTGCAAGTTAAGACCCGCAGCCGTTGATGCAGATATATTACCACTTATCGAATCTCTCGAGCCTTTCGGTGCAGGTAATCCTCAGCCTGTATTCGGTCTTTACGGTGTTACACTGACAAACGTTCAGGCTATCGGTGGCGGCAAGCACATAAGAATTACCGTCAAAAAAGCCGAAAGTACCCTGACAGCAGTTTATTTCGGTATGACACCTGACAAGTTCCTTTACAGAACAGGCGATGTTGTTGACCTTGCCGTCAGACTTGAAAAGAATGAGTTTATGTCTCAGATTAAAGTCGGCATATATCTCAAGGATATAAGAATGTCAGGCACTGACGACCTGAGATATTTAAAAAGTGTGCGACTTTATGAAAAGCTGACACGAAAAGAAATTCTCACAAAAAAACAGTGGGAGTTTCTGCAGATAGACAGACAGCAGATTGCCGAGGTTTATCGCTATATCAAAAAATGCGGCGGTTGGTACGGCGACACAGACCTTTTATGTTACCGCTTAGGTGACGACGGTGCAGGTGCCTGCAAGATACTCACTGCAATTGATATTTTATGTGAGCTCGGCATTTTCAAAAAAGAAAAAGACGGTGTTTCGGTTGTCGATACAGATAAAAAGGTCAATTTGGAAAATTCCGCACTTTTGAGTTATATAAACACAATGCAGTGAAAGGGGAGAGCAGTATGAGCGATTATCAACAGCAATTTGTTGCACTCAAAGAAAAACTTCAGGATACATTTACAAAAGAAGATATTGAAAAAATCGAGAAGGCTTTTGCTATTGCTGACGAAGCTCACAAAGAGCAAAAACGCAGAAGCGGTGAGCCTTATATTATTCATCCTTTGGCTGTTGCTGTAATTCTTGCCGATATGGGCATGGATACAGACTCAATATGTGCCGCTCTTCTTCACGATGTGGTGGAAGATACTCCCACCACCGCAAAGGAAATCAAAGAGCTTTTCGGCGAAGAGGTTGAGCTTCTTGTTGAGGGCGTGACAAAACTCGGTCAGATTCCTTTTGCCGCAAGCAAAGAAGAAGAACAGAGCGAAAATATCAGAAAGATGTTTCTTGCAATGTCTCGTGACATCAGAGTTATTATCATAAAACTTGCCGACAGAGTTCACAATATGCGCACTCTCAAGTTTATGCCTGAGGAAAAGCAACGCTATAAGGCAAGAGAAACTCTTGAAATTTATGCGCCTCTTGCTCATCGTCTGGGTATTCGTGCCTTTAAAGAAGAACTTGAAGATTTAGCTATCAGCTTTCTTGATCCTGTGGCTTATGAAGAAATCGGCAAAACTCTCGAAAAACAGGTGGAATCAAGACAGTCATTCCTCGATAATATAAAAGAGGAAATTTATAACAGAGTCAAGCAGGAAGTGCCCAATGTTCACCTTGCAGGCAGAATCAAGAGTGTACACGGCATTTATCGTAAGACATATATGCAAAACAGAACTATCGACGAAATTTATGACATCTATGCCGTAAGACTCATAGTTGATTCTGTTTATGAATGTTATTGCTGTCTTGGTGTAATCCACGATATGTTCAATCCGTTGCCCGGCAGATTCAAAGACTATATTTCGACCCCCAAACCCAATATGTATGAGTCGCTGCATACCACTGTTATCGGCAAGGCGGGCATACCCTTTGAAGTGCAGATCAGAACCTGGGAAATGCATCACACGGCAGAGTACGGTATCGCGGCACACTGGAAATATAAGCTGGGTATGAGTGGCAAGGTTAAGTTTGAAGAAAGACTTTCCTGGATAAGACAGCTGCTTGAAAATCAGCAGGACAGTGACGATGTTGAAGATATCGTCAAGACCATCAAAACCGACTTTGTACCCGACGAAGTTTTTGCCTTCACTCCCAAGGGTGATGTTATTTCTCTGCCTATGGGCTCGTGTATTATCGACTTCGCATATGCTATTCACTCGGCTGTGGGTAACAAGATGATAGGCGCCAAGGTTGACGGCAGAATCACCACTCTTGACCATAAGGTGAACAACGGCGAAATTATCGAAATCCTCACCAAAAACGGCAAGGGTCCCAGCCGTGATTGGATTAAAATTGCAAAGACTACTTCTGCAAGAACCAAAATCAAAAGTTGGTTCAAAAAAGAAAGAAGAGAAGAAAATATTGCAGAAGGTAAGGCTGAAATCGAAAGAGAATTCAGCCGTAACCGCATAAATCTTTCCGAAAAGCAGATGATTGAATTTCTCGTCAAGATAGCTGAGAGGCAGCACTGCAACGGTGTTGATGAGTTTTATGCGGCAATCGGTTACGGCGGTATAAGTCTGATGAAGATTATGCCCCGTATCAAAGACGATTACACTAAGCTTATGAAAGAGCTTCAGCCTGAAGTGAATGAAACAGAAACGCCTAAACAGCCTCCTGTTAAAAAGGCAAAGAGTGCTGAGGGCATAATTGTTGAGGGTATCGACAACTGTCTTATTAAGTTTTCACGTTGTTGTGATCCCTTGCCCGGTGATGATATTATCGGCTTTATCACAAGAGGCCACGGCGTGTCTATTCACACAAGGAAGTGCTCTAATGTACCTAAAAATATAGCTCAGGCAGCAGAGCCTGAAAGATGGATAAATGCTTATTGGGATAACAAGGTGCAAAACAGCTACCGTGTTACTCTTGCAATCACCTGTATGAACAGAGTGGGTATGCTTGCGGATGTATCAGCTGTTATTGCCAATATGCACGTTATGATTCACTCAATCTTCACCAAAGACGGCTCTGACGGCAGATGCACTGTTTATATGACAATCACCGTCAACGGCGCAGAACACCTCAAGAGTGTCTGTGAAAAGCTCAAGAAGGTCAAGGGTGTACTTTCAACAGAACGCTCAGGCTTGTAATCGGTTGGGAGTTGAATAACAAATAACTCCGCGTTTTTGGTTACTTTTTCCGCGGTAGGAAAAAGTAACGCCTGCCCGGCGAGGGCAATATAAAAGAAATAAGGATTTGTTTATGAAAGCAGTAATACAGCGAGTTGCCGAAGCGAGTGTAACAGTAGACGATAAAATCATCGGTGAGATAGGACAAGGTTTCCTTGTTCTTTTAGGTGTGGCTGACGGCGACACAGAGGACGAAATGAAACTTCTTGCCAAGAAGACCGCAGGCATCAGAATTTTTACCGACGAAAATGATAAGATGAATCTCTCTCTCGATCAGGTCGAGGGGGAAGTGCTTGTAGTGTCACAGTTTACCCTTTGTGCTGACACCTCACACGGCAGAAGACCCAGCTTCATTTCATCTGCTAATCCCGATGTTGCAGAAGACCTTTATCTGAAATATTGTCAGGAGCTTCGTAATCTCGGTGTGAAAAAGGTTGCTACGGGTG
>JAZRDY010000211.1:0-1556 GCA_045660525.1 Acutalibacteraceae bacterium
GGTTGGGCATTGCTCTTGTGATAGCAAGGTCAGTGATAGCGTGGTGAGTTGAGCCTGCCTGACCGAAGGATGTACCTGAATGTGTAGCAATGATCTTTGCGTTAACGTTCTGATAGCAGATGTCTGTATGAAGCTGGTCACAAGCTCTCATTGATGTGAAAGCTGAGAAGCCTGAAAGGAAAGGAATCATACCTGCACGGGCCATACCTGCTGCAACACCGAACATATCCTGTTCTGCGATACCAACGTTGATAACTCTTTCGGGGCAAACCTTAAGAACGTCGCCGAGCTTTGTTGATTTTGCAAGGTCAGCTGTGATAGCAACAACCTTGGGGTCTCTCAGAATAATATCAGAAAGAGCCTTGCCGTAAATTTCTGCTGTAGCAAGCTGACCCTGGTCAACTGCTGTATAAACAAATCCGCCTGCCATAATTATTTGCCCTCCTTTTCTGCACGTGCCTGGCGAGCCTTGTAATCTTCATCAAGTTTCTTGTTGAACTTCTCGAAGAGAGCATCGTCGATAGCACCGTAATGCCATGTGTAGTCGCCTTCGATTGATTTGATACCGGCACCCTTCTTTGTATCCATAAGAATACATGTGGGAGCACAGGGTTCCTTCGATCTTTCGATAGCCTGATCGATAGCATCGCAAAGCTCACCGATGTTGTTACAGTCAGCAACGATTGTGTTGAAACCGAAAGCTGTCATCTTGTCAGCAAGGGGTTCAAGCTTCTTGATATCTTCTGTGTTACCGTCGATCATATTGTGGTTTCTGTCGATAAATACGATACAGTTTGAAAGGTTATAGTGATTCATTGTCATGAAACCTTCCCAACATGAGCCTTCGCCAAGCTCACCGTCACCTGTAACTACATATGTAAGATAGTTCTTGCCCATAAGTCTTGCTGCAAGCGCTGTACCTGCTGCGATTGAAGGACCGTGACCGAGTGAGCCTGTTGATGCGTCAACACCAACAACCTTATTTGAGTCGAGATGCATACCCATCTTTGAACCTGAAAGGTTGAATGACTTGAGCATTTCTACATCGTTGAAGCCCTTATCACAAAGCACGGGAGCATAAGCAATAGCTGCGTGACCCTTTGAAAGGATAAAGCGGTCTCTGTCTTCCCACTGGGGATCGTCAACCTTGATGTTAAGGTACTTGTGATAAAGAACGGTAAGAAGGTCCATAACGCTCATACCGCCGCCGAAATGTCCGCTGCCTGCCCATACAGTTGTCTGAACTGTAAGCTTACGAAGATCGAGAGCTTTCTTTTCAAGGGCAAGCCATTCCTGTTTTGAAAGTGGCATAATAATTTCCTCCATATTTTCATTATTTCACGCCCTATATATAATAGTATAGTATATATAGGGCATAAGTTCTTTGTTTATGTTTTATTAACCAAAGATTTCAGGGTTGTTTTTAGCAACAACTGAGAATGCTTCTTCAGCAACTTCGATAGTGTGCTTGATGTCCTTATCTGAAAGAGCAGCATTGATGAAGTGGTTGTGATGGCTTGTAAGGAAGATACCTCTTGAAACCATTTCAGCAATCC
>JAZRDY010000212.1:0-24512 GCA_045660525.1 Acutalibacteraceae bacterium
AAAAAAACTTCAAAAAAGTATTGACAAACCGAATCGAAAGGGGTATAGTATACGACCACTCGAGAGAGTGAAGTAAATATGCGAGAGTGGCGGAATCGGCAGACGCGCACGTTTGAGGGGCGTGTGGGGCAGCTCGTACGGGTTCAAGTCCCGTCTCTCGCACCATGACTCAGTAGTTTAAAAACTACTGAGTTGTGTTTTATCCGAGCTAAAACAAAAAACGATGGGCTTGAAGTAGGAGCGGTAGTGAATGACAGTCCGGTGGACTGTCAGAGCCGCGAATGACCGAGGCCCGCAGGCCGAGAATCAAGTCCCGTCTCTCGCACCAGACCAGATCGAAAGATCTAGTTTTTTGTTTTATTAAAATTATATAGGAAAGCTGTCAGGAACTTGAAGCAAAAGTCAATTAACACAACGCATCTGTCCCCTATATCAGCAGCTATTCATCTGCAAACATCTGCTCACCTATTAAAGAAAAAGCCATCCTTAAACTCTCGTTTTAAGGATGGCTTTATTATTTAATTTATCGCTATCAAGCTAAATCTTTCAGCAACTCAGGAAGATTGCCGAGATCTGAAATAACCTTAAAGAAAGCTGTTACAAACCACATAAGGCTGTGAATAAAATCGTTTCTGTCAGATTTGCCTATATAAAGTTCCTGAGTATTTGCAACAAAATCTGAAGTTTTTATAAATGTAAAATCACATTCAGCAGCAACATGGTCAGAGGCTGCTTCGCCGTTGTCATTCAAAACATTAACATATCTGAAATCGCTTACGACCAAATCAACTCCGCCGCCTGATTTATACATAAATCTTTCTACTGAGTCCCAGTTGCCCCAGGCAGGAAGACCTGTTATATGCCAGTTGTAGAGATTAAAATAGTCACCGTTGTTATGATATTCTATCCAGGCATCTTTTAATCCGCACTCAAGATAGAGAGTTTTATACAGTGCACCATCGTCTTCATGAGTATGCATATGATTATTGAAGTCACCTGTTACAATTACAGGTCTGTCATTTTCTGCGGAACGTGCCTTTATAAATTCTGCAAGCTGTTTAAACTGACTTGTTCTTGCAGCAATTGAACCTGCTCCGCCATAAGCATCTGCGTGCAGATTATAAAAATCCACATAAATACCGTTACCGATATCAATAACTGTATATACAAAACCCTTAGGTGTAAGTTCGTCTGAACCGTCTGAAAGAATACCGCATGCTTCATTCCAGGGAACTCTTGTTTCATTATAAACGGGCATATTTTTTGTAAATACGTTAAGTCCGTCACCGCCGGGAATGCTGCCTGTATGGTTGGTCATATAGTTGAAACCACTCATATTATTAATAAGCTGTTTGTGATATCCGAAATCTTCCTGAACAGCAACAATATCAAAGTTATTTTCTGAAAGATATTTGCCTGCAAATTTTTGGTTACCAACCACATTGGTACCGCTTAAAGCAGCAAAAGGAAGACCTGCAACATTGAAATTTACGGTTTTGACAAGATACTTCTCTGCCTCATCGTAATCGTAAAGCTTTATCTCAAAGTATTCGGTAATTTCTTCTGAGTTACATATGTAATTAAGTTTCCAATAAATCTTATCGTAATCTTTGAAGCCTTTAACTCCTGCATCTTTCAGATAGTCTCTGTATAAAACACCGTATTCATCTTGTTCGGCAGTTACTTCGTCGCGTTTAAATGTCAACGGCTGACTGTAATCGATATTGCCGTTTTCATCTTTTACCCAATATGAGGGGTTTTCAATGTTGTTAATTGAAAATCCGCGCCAATTATTTTCACCGTCTAATGATAATTTGCAGTCTATCTTTGTTGTTCCGGCCGGGAAAACAAAGGTGTATGAAAGATCGTTGAGCTCACGGGAAATTGCATAGTCACCCGCAACACTCTTTTCTTTGATGTCATATGACTGATGGCTGGGAAATTCCATTTGATAAAGAGTTGATTTGTAAAGGAATGGTGCCATTTCTACCTGAACACCTTTTTCAGTTTCAAACATTTCAGCACCGGCAACAATGCCTGATCCGGACAAGCAAACACCGCTGAAAGCAATTAAAGTTGCAAGAATTAAACAAAATATTTTTTTCACAATATCCTCTCCTTTAGAGTATAAACTTAGCCTTATCATAACACATTTAAAAGTAAAAATGTTAGTAAATTGTAAAAATTAATATTACAAGGTAATGAACAAAAAGTAAATATAAAACTAAAATCTTCCACGATAAAGCTTACAAAAACTACAATCTGTTTTACTTTGCAATATAATAAGTTGACAAAGCAATCTTAATAATTTATAATATTTTCAATATATTTAAAAGGAGAATTTATTATGAGCAGTTTTGAAAATCTCAGAATAGTTGATAACTTTTATCAGACCTCTCTGTTCTTTCCTATGCCTACTGTGATAATCAGCACTCTTTGCGAAGACGGCACAACTAACCTTGGTCCTTATTCTCTCGTTCAGCCGTACTATGTAGCAGGCAAGGATTATTATGCAATGCTTCTGTGTTGTCGCAACTCATCAAATACAGCACAGAATATTCTTCGCAACGGCAAGTGTACCCTTAACTTTATCGATGATAAACCCAAAACTTTCAAAGAGGCAGTTAAGCTTTCATGGCCCGGTGACAAGCCAAACGAGAAAATGCCCAAGTGCAACTTTAAGCTTGAAAAAAGTATGATTGAAGAAGAAACCGGCGAAGCAAGACCTATGGTACTCACCGATGCTATCGAAGCAATTGAATGCACCTGGATGCGCGAACTCGACGGAGCAGATAAAGATTTACCCGGTGAACTTAACGGATACGAAGGTCCTTACCACGATTTCAACGGCATCACAAGCAAATTCGGTGCACACTTCATTCTCCGCATTGACAAGATACTTATGAAGAAAAAATACAGCGATGCCATTATCAACGGTGTCAGAGCAAAGGACTTCCCATCTCTTCCCGTTGACTACGGTTATCGCGACAGCAAAAATTTCTGGTTCCACAGAAAAACAAAAATGAGAGCTGAGCTTCTCCAGATGCGTCAGGCTTCTCTTGAGTCAGTACGTTATGCAGCCGACAGAGCTGATGATAAAATTAAATTCACAGACGAAGCTCTCAAAACTGTTCTGGCGGTACCACGCGTATTCCTCCCCCTTGTGCTTAAAGGATGCGTGGATTGGGCAAGAGAAAACAATGTAGAGCTTATCACTGAAGAGCATATGCAGATTATCAACGATAAACGTTCAAAAGAAAAAGCCAAGAAAAAGTAAAATTAAAGACAATAGGTTTACCAATAAAAAGCACATAAGCTCTGTTATAATCAGATGTTTGAACTACACAAAAGATTGTTGCTACATAGGTTAAAAATTAAAGTTCGAATTACATACGAACACGAACACCGTTTATAATAAAACAAGAAATGCCCGATGCGAGTTCGCTGATGAATTGTTGCAATCGGGCTGTTTTATATTACTGATAATTCATTTTATTGCTTGCACCTTTAAGTGTGTTGTGATACAATGAAAAAAAGAACTAAGGAGGAGAAAATATGACAAAAATAAAAAAAGAAAAGTCTGCTTCGGGTCTTACCCTGAAGCACAAAATCGGTTACGGTCTCGGTGACGCAGGCGGCTGTATGACCTTTGCTATTATGGGCAGTACCTTTGCTATGTATTGCACCGATGCCCTTAAAATCAACACCGAATTACTCGCTATTCTTCTTGCGGTGTGGAATGTGTGGGACTTTATCAATGACCCTCTTATGGGCGCATTTATGGACAAAGCATTCTCTAAAAAACATAATCCCAAAGGTAAATTCCGCCCCTGGCTGTTAAGAAGTGCTCCGCTTATTTGTGTAAGCTTCATCGCTCTTTGGTCAGTACCTTCACTTTTTGAGGGCCTTTCGCTCATATGCGTACTCTTCGGTCTTAAGATTATTTATGAGGGCGCATACACAATGTTTAATATTCCTATGGGGTCACTGCTTTCTGCTATGGCGGATAACGACAAAGACCGTGCAACACTTTCATCAGCAAGAGGCTTCGGTTCTGCTGTGGGTAATGCGATTCCCGTTGTGCTTATGCCTATGCTTATTGAAAAATACGGACAAACTAACTCGACAGGTTACGCTTTAGGTGCTGCAATATGTGCAGTTATCGGCTTTGCAATGTGTCTCGGTCACTATGCCCTCACTGAAGAAAGAACTGTACCCATGGTCGAAAACGAAGAACAGCAAAGCATTAAATTCAGCGATATACTCAATGTTTTCCGTGTCAACAGGCCCTTCCTTGCACTGTGTATCCACGGCCTTTGCATCTGCACAATGCAGTATGTAAGCAACACAATTACCAACTATATGTTCTCGGCAGTGTACGATGACCTTAAGCTTGTTACCTACGGCTCTATTGTATCAGCTCCCTTTATGACAGTAACACTTATCGGCGGCCCCTACTTTGCTAAAAAGTTTGGTCTTGAAAGATTTATCCGCTTCGGTCTGCTTGTGGGTGCTGTTATGTATATCGGTCTTTTCGGTTTACATATGGTTACAGATGTCAATCCTTATGTACATATGATTCTCAGCAACTGCGCTATGGGTCTTGCAAGTGTATCAATCTATATGCAGTGGGGTCTTGTCAGCGAAGCTATCGACTATAACGAAATGATTACAGGCAAGAGAACCGAAGGCTCAATTTACGGCACATTCAATCTTTCGCGTCGTGTAGGTCAGACTATCGGTAACTCTGCAACTGTTCTTATGCTCGGCTGGACAGGCTACAATGCTGACCTTGCAGTTCAGTCAGCTACCACTGTTTCGGGCATTAAAATTATCGCAGTGCTTCTTCCCGGTATCTTCGTATTCGGCTCCTGGGCTGCATTCAAATTCCTCTGGAGTATGGACAGCGAAACAAGACGCAAGATTGACGAATTTAAAAAAGCTCAGAAGGAGCAATAATTTATGAATAAAACAACACTTACTCCTTGCGGTGAAATCCGCGGATGTGACAGTAATATCGACGGTGTAATTGCATTTAAAGGTATCCGATACGCCACCGCCCAAAGATGGAAATATCCTGAAATTGTTACTCAGTGGCAAGGAATTTATGACGCCACAAAATACGGAAACTGCTCATATCAGCCAAGAGCCTTTTATAACGAAGAGGAAAACCCCGGCAAGATATTCTATTACAACGAGTTCCGCAAGGGCGAAACTTATACCTATGATGAAGATTGCCTTTTCCTTAATATATGGACATCCGAAGATGCTTCTGCTGACAGCAGATTGCCGGTTTTAGTGTATATCCACGGCGGTGGATTTACCGGTGGATGCGGTCACGAAAAGCATTTTGACGGCCCCGTGTGGGCGAAAAAAGGTGTGGTGGCTGTCACTGTCAACTATCGCCTCGGCCCTATGGGTTTTGCTTGTCTGCCTGAGCTTAAAGCAGAATCAGGTCACAGTGGAAACTACGGACTTTACGATCAGCTGACAGCTCTCGAGTGGGTAAAAAGCAATATCTCAGCCTTTGGCGGTGACCCTGACAAAATCACAATTATGGGTCAGAGTGCGGGAGCAATGAGTGTTCAGCATCTTTGTCAGAGCGATCTCACAGACGGTCTTTTCCGCAGTGCCGTTATGTCAAGCGGTGTGGGTATGGGTTCGTTTATGGTATCGACACCCGAAAAGAAATACGACTTTTGGAAAGAGGTTATGGCAGGCTGCGGTTGCAGCAGCTTAGATGAGTTCCGCAAAATCTCACCCGAAATTCTTTTGAAAGTATGGAAGCAGACCAAAGGCAGTGGAATGTCAGCCGTACCTGTTAAAGACGGATTGTTTATTAAAGACAAAGCTACACCCAAAAATATTCCCTATATGGTAGGCTCAACAAGCCACGATATTGCACCTGCCGTACTTCATCCTATGACTAAAAGCTTCGGCAAGAAAAACTGTGCTTATGTGTGGCACTTCAGCAGAATGTTGCCGGGAGACGACAAAGGCGCCTGGCACAGCAGTGACCTTTGGTATTGGTTCGGCACTCTCAAAATTTGCTGGCGACCTATGGAAAATAAAGACTTTACTCTCAGTGATGAGATGTCATCTTACCTTTGCAATTTCGTTAAAAACGGCAATCCCAACGGTGACGGTCTTGCTTTATGGGAAAAGTGTCACAGCAACAAGACTGTTATGCTTTTTGGCGACAATGCCACAAAACAAGGCAAAGTCAATATGAAAAAACTTATTATAACAACCCTGACAAATAAACCTGTAGGTGAATAAAAATCATCTCCCGATACCACTGTATCGGGAGACTTTTTTATTATTAACTGTCAGCGTTCAGCTTTTTAGGCGACACACCATACATCTCTTTAAATTTTTTAGAAAAATAATTGCTGTCATCAAAACCGCATTCGGCGGCTATTTTTGTTATATTGGGCTTGGCTGTTTCTCTGAGAATTTTTTCAGCGTGCTGTAACCTGACAGAGTTGAGATATTTGCAAAAACCGAAGCCTGTTTCTTTTTTGAACATTCGTGAAAAATGCTCGGGACTGACAGAAAACTTTTCAGCCGTATCTGCAAGAGTTACTGTAAGATGAAAGTTTTCCTGCACATAATTGACAGCCTGCTCTATAACCTTATTTTTCATTTCAACATTCAAGCAAGAGTCTTTATTACGAAGCAGCATATAAAAAAGTGAATGTGTATAACAAGCTATTATTTCTTCACTTACAGAATCCTTTCGATTATATTCCTCCTGAATTTTTCTGAAGATACCGTGTGCATCGTCAAGTATTGCAGGATTTCTGTAAAGATATCCCACTTCAGATATACCGGACAGTGCCGATTCAGGCACAAAAATACGTGCACAGTTGATAAGTATACGTGAGTGTTTTCGATTGTCATATTTAGTGTGATGAATTACACCGTCAGGAATTATGATAATATCACCGGGCTTGACATCATAAACCTTGCTGTCAATGAAATATGTGCAGTTTCCCTCGATTATAAAGTATATCTCAAACAAGCTGTGATAATGAGGCCATGACGAACCTGTTTCGGCAACTCTCTTACTCATACCCTTGTGAAAGAAGAAATTATCGTCAGGATCAAATTTTGTATATGCCATACTATCCCCCCTTATTCAGTAAATTATATCACTGCACATCAAAAAAATCAAGAAAAAACCTATCACCAGTCAAAATCGTTAAGGTTTATATAATAATTTTGATGTATCATAATTGTAACTATACTTTATAAAGGAATGATAAATATGAAAACAGCATTAAAAATCATCATTGCAATCGCATTGGTTGCAGCTTTAAGTGCAGGCATTTATGTTATTTCATTCAATAATGAAGGCATTCACTATGACATTGACACAGTTGAAAAAATCGGCACCACAGTTGAAATCGTATCGGAAGATATCGACAGTGTAACAATTAAAAAGAATGACGACAGCGACTTCAAGGTTGTAATGTTCTCGGACACACATCTTAACGGAAAAAATGAAGAAGACCTTATGACCGTCGAATACATTATCGAAAACATAACAAGAGAAAAGCCTGACCTTGTTATCTTCGGTGGCGACAACGTTTCATCAGCCGTAAGCTATAAGAGAACAAAAGAATTCTGTCAGCTTATGGAAAACTTAGGTGTTTATTGGGCATCGGTATTCGGCAATCACGACGGTGAGGGTGTACTCAAATATTCAAAGAAGCAACTTGCAGGAATTTATTCATCATATGAATACTGTCTGCTTAAATCCGGTGCTGAAGATATCGACGGTTACGGCAACTACACTATCAATATTCTCAATGCAGACGACAGCATCAAAGAGGTATTCTTCTTTATGGATTCAGGCGAATACGCAACAGACGAAGAAAAGGCTATGTATGAAGTTACCGGCGAAAGCTCATACGACGGTGTAAAAGAGTCACAGGTTCAGTGGTACAAAGACAAGCACGATGCTCTTACAGAAGAATTTGGCGAGTTTAAATCAGTAACAGTAATCCATATCCCTCCCTATCAGTCACGTGTTGCACTTGATATGCAGGCAGAAGAATTTGAATACGGCACCAGAAATGAAGGCATCTGCGAAGCAGGTTACGACTCAGGACTTTTCGATGCACTTAAAGAAAAAGGAAGCTGTCAGGCTGTTTACTACGGTCACGACCACGTAAATGACTTCGGTTTTGTATATGACGGCATTCTTCTTTCATACATTCAGTCATCAGGCTACGGCTCATACAATATGGGCACAAGAGACCTTCCCGAAAGCGAGTGGCTTCAGGGTTGCAGCATTCTTAACATAAAAGCCGATGGTACATATGAAGCTGACCGCCACCTCAACCACGCAGAATAAATACATATTAATATAAACATAAAACCACCTGTCAATCAAACAGGTGGTTATTTTTAGCTTTCAAGACACGGTATCAGCGAACTGTCTTCTAACAATGTGTTAGCGTTGTAAAGATACATCATATGGCTGAAATCGTTTTCTTTTATTATGCTGTCAAGACTGTCTGTAAGATATCTCGGGTCAATGACCACAATCTTGCTGAAATAGGGTGTCAGCATAGGAATCATGCAGTTTGCATATGAGTCTTTGATAAGAAGCAGACTTCTCTTTGAGGATGAAACAGTTGAAATTATAACTTTATCATAGTTTCCGCCGAGAAAAACCTCATAGTGATTTTTTTGATTGAGCTTATCTTTGAAAAACAGTGATGCTGTTTTTTCTCCCGAAGCTTCAAAATTCACCACATATGTGCCCTCGGAGTTTTTCGGAACACATATTTCCACATTGTCTTTTACATCGTGAACTCCTGACGTTGATGCAAGAGTACCCTCAAAGCTGTTTGAAACCTCATAAAAGTCAAATTTTTCGTCAATGGACTCCTCGTCTTTTTCAAGGCCCCAAGAAAGAGCAATTTCTTTAAACAGAAGATATGCTCCTCTGGTAGTCCAATGATGGTCGGTTTTGTAATAGAGCTGATTGTCAGCTGCATTTTGTTTAAGAATATTCGCAGCTGCCGGCCAAAGAATGCTTTCATCGTCTATCTGTCTGTGAACGGCTCTTATAAGCCATCTCTGATCATCAACTTCAAGATAGTCAGGCAGATAATCTGAATAAACATAAGAAGAGTTAGGCACAAGCACAAAAGCAGTTTTAAATTCTTGGTGTTTATTTTTAAACTCAAGCACCGCCTTGCCGAGCTTCTTTATGCCGTCTTTATCAAGAGGTGTCTGTGAGTCAAAAAGATATCCGTTTTTGCCGATGTAAACACCGTTTTCTTCGTTTTTGCCGACTATTCTGTCTGCAAAGGTTTTGAGCGATATTATGCTGTCTCTGAAAGGAAACTGATCTGTAAGATAAGTCTCAAAATCTTTCATAAAACTGCCGTCTGCAATAGTTGCAACAGACAGCTTCGGGAACTGAGCGAGAACTCTGTTTTCGCTTTCTGAAAAGTCACTGTCCTGAGTCAGAAAATGAAGACCTGACACACCGAATATAATAAGGCAAAAAAACCATATCATAATCAGGCTGACAATTGCACCTTTTTTCTTGAGACTGTTATATCTGAAGTCGTAAAATTCTTCGTTATCTTCCTCTTTTTCTTCGAGGAAAATATCCTTATCGTCTGTATTCATAATTGTTTTCCTCAATTAAAATCTGAAATATAAGAAGGGGTTATAAGTTTCGCTGACAAGATAAGCAATACTTAAAGCGAAAATCATAAGGTAACCGACACTTTTAAGGCTTTTATACAGCCTTGTTTCTTCGCGGGTCGAAATCATATCAAAGACACCGGCAGCACTAAGTCCCATTGCAAATACCGCAAAGAAGTTTTCACTTAAAAGATACTTAGCCTGAGAGTCAATAAAGCCACCGTTACCGAAGCCGACAAGTGCACCGATAAAATCTGTTGCCTGTGCCATATTCTCACTTGAGAAGAACACCCAACCGATCATAACAACTATAAGTGTGCCAATATGTCTGAGCACGAGAGGTATTCTGTCGAGAACTGATTTAAGCAGATATTTTTCTGCAATCAAAAGCACACCATAGAACATACCCCAAGCGATAAAATTCCACGCAGCACCGTGCCACAAGCCTGTCAGTGACCATACAATCAGGATATTGATTATTGTTCTGACATTGCCTTTTCTGTTACCTCCAAGAGGTATATAAACATAATCTCTGAACCAACTGCTGAGGCTTATATGCCATCTTCTCCAGAAATCTGTGATGCTGTGAGCCTTGTATGGGAAATTGAAGTTCTGTACAAACTCAAAGCCAAACATTTTGCCAAGACCTATTGCCATATCACTGTAACCGCTGAAATCGAAATAAATCTGAAGTGTATAGCATATTATACATATCCAGGCAGTAACCACAGAAGCATTACCGATACCCTGAGAAATAATATCACTGTAAACAGCACCGATTGTATTCGCAAAAAGAACCTTTTTACCGAGACCTCTTATAAAATAAATTATACCGTCATAAAAATTATCTATGGTAACAGTTCTCTCGTTGAGCTGTTGTTCAATGTCTTTATATTGAACAATGGGACCCGCAATAAGCTGAGGGAACATTGTGATATAAGAAGCAAAATTCACTATTTTTTTCTGAGCTCTTACCTGACCCTTATAGACATCTATAACATAAGAAAGTATCTGGAAGGTATAGAAAGAAATACCCACCGGCAAAGGCAGACCGTTGTAATCAATCTGAGTGCCGAAAAATGAATTGATATTGCCCACAATGAAGCCGGCATATTTGAAAAAGCCCAGCATAAACAAATTAAAGCATACGCCAAAAATCAGCAGGCCTTTCATTTTCCTGCTGTTGTTTCTGTGGCTGTCCATATCGAGTCCGAGATGATAGTTAAAGAATATGCTAAGGCACATGAGCACTATGTAAACAGGCTCACCCCAAGCATAGAATATCAGACTCGCAAGGCATAATATTAAGTTTTTCTTTGCAATATCTTTTTCTTCGTCACCGCTTCTGCCGACCATAAAATAAAGTATCATGGTCAAAGGGAAAAAGACGAAGAGAAATACGGCACTGCTGAAAACCATTATTCCACCTCTGAATTATTTTAAGCTTTCCCCAAAATATATCATTGCATCTGTTGAATTTTCTGAAACACAGTAAAAAATAAATCCGTCTTTTTGAGAAAGGCTGTAATTTTTCAAAAGAGCACTCTGTTCGGGAGCGTACCCCTCAAAAAGAATCTGCTTGTCTTTTACACGTTTTTCAATTTTTTCGATAATATCATCAGCTTTGGCATTTTCTTTGAGTTTTATTATCATAAGTTCGTCAACTGTCATAACAGAATCGCTGGCGTAATAAACATAGGAGTCTATGCCGTCAAATTCAATGCCGAACTCTTCTTTGATTTCATTCTTGCTGACTTTCTGAAAATTCTCTTTGAACTCTACACTCTGAGGCAGATATTCAAAAACCTCATCCACAGTCTTGTTGCTGTAAGAATCTTTACCTGACACCAAGAAAATAAAAACCACCAAGAAAACAACACAAATCATTTCAAAAATTCTGTGCTTATTCATCCGACAATCTCCATCTCTTTGATTATAAATCTCAACCAATATTTTTCATAAAATGCTTTTGAAAGATGTATACCGTCACTTCCGTAACATTCGGGATGTGCCTTTAAAACCGAAGAGCTGTCCATATACTCAACCTTAAGATTTTTGCACATATCCTTAAGACTCTTGTTGTATTCATCTATCATTCCGAAACGTTTTGCCTTGGCGATATCTCTGTCAACAGGAAAAATTCCGCTGACTATAATGCGGGTATCGGGCAAGGATGCCTGAAGCTTTTCGATGATGTTTGTATACATGGCAATGTAGTTGTTAAGATGTTTTTTTTCGGTACCTATCATATTTACACCGTAATGAAGTATAAGTATCGGCGGATTCATCTTTATGATTCTTTTTACATTGCCGTCGAGATGATAAAGACTTGCACTTACCTGAGTAATAAGATGGTTTGAGTTAAGAATATTATAAGCCTCAAGACCATCCATAAGAGAGTCACCGACAATATAAACGTTTCTGAAAACCTTTCTGTAGGTTGTTTTACCCTTATCAAGGTTATATAATGTGTCTTTGATTTTTTGCTTTATACCCGTAGGGTCGTTTCTTTTTTCTTCTGCTGTTTTAACGTTTTTCTGAGCTTGCTTTACATCAAAATTCCAAAGCTTGTCAATGACGCTGTTGCCTTTGCTGAGATCTGCTTCGGTTACATCAACTGTACTCTTGGAAAGTCCTGCTATATTGAAAATCGGATAAGCCGATAAAACTGCAACAAGAACTAAAATTATAACAATTTTTTTCAACTTTTTTCACCTGAATTAAACTTATTATGCTTATATTATATATAAAAGAGTTTACATACTACAAATAGCGACATAATTTTGCACTATATTATAGTTTACATCTTTTTTCAACTTAAATCAATAGAAAGTTGCCCCTTGATGTGTAAAAAATATATTAACCTTATGTGATGATTTCGTATAAATTGTCTTAAGGTTTCATCATCTTGACTTAAGAAGCTATAAATGATATTATTAAGTCGGTAAACTTACGTTATAAATTCCAGGAAAGGAGCCTTCAGATTGAATATAGATAAACTCAGAAATACGGAGCCTTTATTCGGTTCCTGGCATATTGAAACAAAAATATCCGAAGGTAAAAATTCAAAGTTCTATAAGGTCTACAGAACTGACGGTATACAGAAAGACTATCGCGGACTTAAAACAGTGAAGTTCCCTTCAAGCGACAGAGAGCTCAGCGAAGTCATAGCTTCAGGCAAATACAGCAACATTGATGAATACCTGGATATTCTGCAACAAAATGTCAGCAATAACATAGCTGTGATGCGTTCACTTTCACATCACAAAAACGTTGTGAGCCTTTATAATTTCACCATTATCAGAGAGCCATCCTGTTTTTATGCTGTAATGCTCATTGATATTCTTACACCTCTGAGCGACTATCTCAGCTTTGAAAATATCACTAAAACAGATGCTGTCACCATCGGCAAAGACATCTGCAGAGCCATAGAAGCATTCAGAGAAAAAGGTATTATCCACCACAACATCACCCCTGAAAATATATATGTTGACACTATGGGCAACTATAAGCTCGGTGATTTCGGTCTTTTCGACTACGGCAACAATATGACCGAGGCTTCACTTTATATTGCTCCTGAGCTTTATCACAAAAATTATCTTCGTGATACATCATCAGATATCTATTCTCTGGGCATACTGCTTTATAAGCTTCTCAACAACAACCGTATGCCTTTCTTACCGCCTTATCCGGCACCTGTATCTCTTTCAGACAGAGAGCAGTCTTTTGCAAAATGTATGAGAGGCGAAGCCTTCCCAACACCTGCAAATGCAGATTTCAAGCTTGCAAGCATCATTTCAAAAGCAACAGCATTCAGAGCCGATGAAAGATATATCTCCCCTCTTGCAATGCTCTCACAGCTTGAAACATATACACCCTATCAGCAGACAGCACCTACTATGCCTCAGACAAGCAATTTCGAAATAAAAAGTGAGCCTGGCATACGTTTTGACTCTTATGAGTACCCCGCCGAAGAACCAACCGAAGAAACCTATGAGGAAGTTTATAACAACGATTACGACGATGAAGAGCCACCTAAAAAACGTTGGTATTTCCTTGTTTTAGGTCTTGTTATAGTGTTAGCTCTGGTCGTGGCTTTAATCGTTAAATCAGGCTCTGACGGCAAGGATAAAACTACCACCGAACATACTTCAACAACTCTCGCTCCTCCCACTCAGACAACAACAGAAACCACTACTGAAGAAACTACAACTGAGGAAACTACTGAAGAGTCCACAACAGAAGAAACTACAACCGAAGAGACTACTACCGAGGAAACTACCACAGAAACCACCACGGCAGAGTCCACAACTGAGGAAACCACCGAAGAGATAACCGAGCCTTTTGTTGAGCCGACACTTGTAAGCACCAACCGCAAAAACGGTGATAAGTCACCTGACGGCAAAACTTATATGAAAATCAGCAGTTATATGCTTGAAGAAATTCCCGAAGACGAATTTTTTGACGAAGTGGTGCTGACTATAGGTGACAATCTCGGCGAAAACCTTATGGCAACTAAAGTCTATCTTTATCAGATGGCAGGCTCTTCTCTTATACAGAAAGTTTCTGCAAATATGACGACCGAAATCAGTGAAGATTTTGGTGGAGATGTACTTTGCACCGTAACCGTTGAAGACTCAGACTTCTACTACGAACCCGAAAACTATCAGTATTATCTCTGCTTTGAAGAGGGTGCTATTGTTTCAGACACAGTCATCACTCTGCCCTTGCAGATAAGAATTGAACAGAAATATTAAACTCAAAAGGACAGATTCTGCAAACTGCAGGTCTGCCCTTTTTTTATTTTAAGTTGGCGGTAAAGGAGAGAGGCGGCTCCATTAAATCGCCTTGCGATTTAACGGCTACTGCCGTAGCCGACCCGAACGCAGTTCGGGTATGGGGCCGCCGCCCTACCATCAGCACAAGCTAAAAAAACAGGAAGCCGAAGCTTCCTGAAAGGTTATTCTTCCCTATTCTTTTTAGGCTTGAACTTCTTGATTATAATAACACCTGCAACTATGAAACCTACACCAATGGCTCCGTTAAAAAGCCACACAAGCAAAAACGGTATGGTAACACCTGTCACACTGCTTGGCACATTGCCCATAATTCCGAGACCGGCAAGGACGCTGATAACTCTGTATATACCAAGTATAATCAGCAGTATACCGCCGATCCAACCGTATTTTTTGAAAAAAGGTGCAAGCTTTTCAGGCAAAGATTCAAACCAAGCTAAAAATCTTTCAAAAGGGTCGAGACTGCTCACCTGACCTTTCTCATAAACATCTTCATTATCATTTAAAAGAAAATCGGTTGTCACTCCAAAGACCTCAGCAAGACCTTTGAGCTTTGTTATTTCAGGCAACGCTTCACCTGTTTCCCATTTACTGACAGCCTGTCTTGATACACCGAGTTTTTCTGCAAGTTCTTCCTGTGAGAGACACTTGAGTTTCCTCTGAGAATAAATTTTTTCGTGAAGTTTCATTTTCACATCCTCCTTTCGTTGTGACTAAAGCTTATCACAACGCCAACAAAAAGGCTATAAAGCAAGGCTTGCAATTGCGCAACCTATGGTTGCAAAAAGGAGTTATATCAGTTTTTGTAGTGATTTTTAAGTCTGTCATATTCCTCATCACTGATTTCAACAATACCGCCGTGCTTAAAGCCGTAAGGGAATGAGAAGCTCTCTTTTGCCATTGCGAAGTTGCTGTCACCCGGCTTAGGTGATACGAAAGGCACATAACCCATTTTTGCCTTTTCGCAGCCGAAGAAATCTATCATAAGGCACCATCTTCCGTCGGGCAAAACGAGAGTAGTGGGAGCTTCATAGCTACCTGCATTACCAAGTGACGCCATATATTTTTCAAACTGTTCATCGTGCTTATAGGGGCCATAAAGATTATCGGAAGTTGCATGCATATTCATAGACGGGTCGTGAGCATTCTTATAGAACATATGATAAACGCCGTCAATTTTTCTTATGTGGGTATCGAGAATTTCATTATCTTTAGTGAAGAACATTTTAGGCTCTGAGAAAGTTTCGAAGTCTTTTGTCACACTGCAATAAATTGACATATGACTGTAGTTATCTTCTTTGACAGTTGAGCCCCAATGAATAAGGTACTCACCTGTGTCTTTCTCATAGTACACCTCAGGCGCCCACATGCAGCCGAAGTTTTCCGTACCGATGGGAGCGAGTATTTCGTCCGAGAAGTTTATCATATCTTTGGTCTTCCACATTCTCAGGCACTTGCTACCTGTACGGTTGACAACTTTCCAATCAATATTATAGTTTTCATCATAGCGGTAAGCGATACACTCGTCGGTTGTGAGGATGACGAAACCGCCGTCGTGGGTTCTTACTATTTCGATATCACGGCAACCCTTAAAGCCTTTTTCTGCGGTGAGAATAGGCAGACCGCTGTTGAGCTCTTCCCAATTAAAACCGTCACGGCTGACTGAGATATATACCTGCTCCCCGTCGGGAGTGATTTTTTCTTTGAAGTGAGTGAATAAGTATGGCATAGTTTGTTTTTCTCCTTTTCTTCTCGTTGCTTCAGCAACATATCGAGTTTCATACAACGAAACATATCGAATTTGCCAAAGGCAAATATATCGAAAATTCCGTCAGGAATTTATATCGATTGTATCAAGTATATCATAATTTATTTCTCATTACAATAAAAACATCTTGAAAAAAGCCTGCAATTGTAGTACAATTCTATCATAAACCGCAAAGGAGAAAACACTATGCTCGAATTTAACGAATATAACGAAAACGGTGAAAGACTCATATGTGAGATGGGCAAAAAACACGCTGATATGCTTATGACTATCAAGGTTAAAAAATTCACTGAGGGTGAAACTATCACTGTTCTCGACTCAGCTAACGAAACAGCTTTTCTTATTCTCAGAGGTGAAGCTTCAATCACTTGGCAAGGTACAACAGAAACAATGAAGCGCGGCGGACCTTTTGAAAAGACTCCCTATTGTCTGCATGTGCCCCGCAATGTTGAAGTCAGCATCACAGCTAAAGAGGGTACCGAAATCCTCATTCAGCAGACCGATAACGACAAGGACTTTGCTCCCGTATTCTACAAGCCCGAAGATATCCTCTATCAGGAATTCGGTAAAGGTCAGTGGGGCGGCACAGGTCACCGTATCTGCTCAACAGTTTTCGATTATGACAATGCACCCTATTCCAATATGGTACTCGGTGAGGTTTTCAATCAGCCGGGTAAATGGTCAAGCTATCCTCCGCATCATCATCCTCAGCCTGAGGTGTACTATTATCAGTTCGACAGACCTCAGGGCTTCGGTGCCTGCTTTATAGGTGACGATGTTTATAAGAGTGTTGAAGGCTCAGCTTCATATATCACCGACGGCAACGACCATCATCAGGTTGTAGCTCCCGGCTATGAAATGTGCTATGTGTGGATGATAAGACACCTCCCCGATGACCCTTGGTATAAGACAACAAGATTTTATGCTAAAGAGCACGAATGGCTCGCTTCTTCTAACTGATGCAAACTCTCGATGAAGCTCTCGACAAGCTTCAGACGTCAAAATTCAGAGCCTCGTTTCATCTGAAAGAAAAGGATAAGGCCTACATCCATGACAAGGGTATGGACACAATAAGGCTTCACGCTGTAGATTTTATCCGCAGCCGCCTTGCACCCGATGTTATACCTAACGACGGCAAGCAGACCCCTATGAAAGGTCACCCCGTCTTTATCGCTCAACATGCTACTGCTTGTTGCTGTCGCGGTTGCCTTTACAAATGGTATAAAGTGAAACCCGGCAAGGCACTTGACGATGTGCAGATAGGCAAAATTGTCAATCTGATAATGGCATGGATCGAGAGAGAAATGCAGAGTGCAGAATGAAAGCAATTTAAATCAAAGCAAATAAAAAGCAGGTCACTTCCGAAAGGTTGTGACCTGTTTGTTTTATCGCTCGCCGCGTGGCGTTCTTTTTGCTTTCGCCCAAAAAGAACCAAAAACGCGATGTTATTTTTATTTAAACGGAAACATTTTTCTGAATTGCTTCTGCCACTTGACAAGATAAATAGTCACTATCATTGTCAGAAGCTTATCAAACATCAGAAAAGTCACATTGCCCAAAGCTAATGTTATAGGCAGTGCATACTCTACCCACCAATCAGTCTCACCCTCAATACCGAGGAGCTCAGCCATGGGCATACCAAAAACTTTTACCATTATAAATCCTGCCAATAAAACTTCAGCATTGAACACAGCAAACTTTATGATATATTCAAGCACCCTCGGCATCTTCGCGCCCTCAAGCAAACACTTAATTATGGGATAGTTGCCGAAGAAGCAAAGGTAAAACACTGCCGCTTCTTTGTTGGGCAGAAGTATAAGACTTAAAAGGGATACGGCAACGAAAATGCCCGTAGCCCATTTTTTATCAAGCTCAATTATAGTGAACATTATAAGTATTCCTGCAAAGGCAGGCAATGCGTATGTCCAAAGCCCCATAACTGTCGGCAACATAAGCACAACAGAAAGAGCCGCCGTCATACCGCCTATTGCAGTTTTTGCACTCTGACTCATTTAATCACCTCAACAGCAGGGTATGCAGTCGCCGCCCATGCACTCACAGCAACAGTCGGCACAGAGAAGACCCTGACAGATACCGCAGGCATCGCAGTCTGATGAAGACGAATTGTGTCTTGAAGTTCTGAAACCGCCTGTGCGTTGACGGCTTAAATTTTCAAAGGCGTGTCTGTATTCTGCATTGTTCGGCTCCATATTGTGAGCTGTTGCAAAATAAGTAAACGCCTGATCTGTCCAGCCGCGCTGATAGTTAATTTGACCCTTGAGATAATACCACTGAGCATCGCGTATATTCTGAGGCATTGTTTCGAGCATCTGCTCAGCAGCATCGAGGGCACCTCTTCTCATAAGTTCGCGCACCTGAGTGTAATCATTGAAAGACCCATTTGATGATGAATAAGCACTTGATGCAGTGCCGTTCATAATAGCATCGTAAGCCTCGTTGATTTCCTGCATTTTTTCGTTGGCTGTTTCAGCCAGAGGTGTGCCCACATAGTTATCGGGATGATATTTCTTTGCAAGCTCTCTGTATTTAGCTTTTATCTGATCTTTGGTGGCACTTCTCGGCACACCGAGCACTTCATATGGATCTCTCATATTAGTTTATTCCTTTCGATTTTTCTTATTATTTTCGCCCTTTTGTATTCTGTCGAGGCTTTTATGCATACCCTCATAGATTATGTTTTCCATTATAGGCGAAAGGGTCTTGCTTTCTATATTTTCATATGCGTTTATAAAAAATCCGCTTGCCATATTTATTGTGGCTGTAATGTCCTGTTTTATCTCTTCGTTATATCTGTCAGCACTAAGATTATATTTATTAACAAAAACATTATAGCTACCGTCTTTTATGTCTTTAAGTATATCGTCAAAGGCATCTGTCAGATAAACCCACTTGCCGATACCATAGCCAAAACGGTAAATATTTCCCTCAGGGTCATTCATATTATATGCAGCTATCCTGCCGAGAGCTTCGGCACTCTGATGAGCCGCTTCGTCAGGCATAGACGAATTTCTGCTTTCAGTTTCAGCTTGCTTCGACATACAATCTTCTACTATCTGAGCTATCCCACCATACATCTTCTTGGCTTTTTTATACTTGAGCATCGCCCAGGGCAAAAGCAGATACATCAAGAGTTTTTTCAGTACACTGCCATCTGATATATTGTCTTTTACTTTAAAATAAAACATCATCATCGCCACAGCCGAAGCATATCTCAGTTCTTCATCGGCATTAGTGCAGTAATTGCATTTTTTAGTGGGATTGAAAGCACATCTGCCACTGTTAAAACACGGCAGAGTACCCTTAAAAGAAAGACGGGTCAGAACTAAAAATGTGATATCATAGCTGAGAGTCAACCTTGCAAAAACGCCGAAATATTTGCCCATAGCCTTGCAAAGAGAACAGTATAGCCCTCTGTAGGCCTCGTACTCTTTTATTTTCATTTCAGGCTTGTCGGTTTTCACATAGCCAAACATAACTGACCTCGCTCTCAGAATGGATTAACTTTTATTATATACCATTTTCTTCCCATTGTAAACCATAATAGTGCCACAACCTTAAAATTACATAAGTTATTGATTATTTTTAGTTTTTATATTATAATATAGGCGTTATAAAATCACGGAGGTCAAAATTATGGCTATTATAAGAAAAGATGCTTATTTCCTTTCCTCAACAGGAGTTAATAAAATACACTGCCGTATATGGCAGGACGACGAAAAAGAGCCGAAGGCTGTTTTTCAGATTGCACACGGCGTATCGGAATATATTGAAAGATATGATGAGTTTGCCTGCTTCCTTGCAAGTAACGGCTATATTGTCTGTGGTAACGACCATTTAGGTCACGGCAAAAGCGTTGACAGCTTTGACGACTTAGGCTTCACCGCTGAAGAAGACGGCGATCTTCGTATGATCGACGATATGCATATTCTCTATTCAATTATGCATAAACGCTATCCCACACTGCCCTATTATCTCTTCGGTCACAGTATGGGCTCATTCTGTGCAAGAGTTTATGCAACAAGCTTCTGGAATGAGCTTTCAGGTCTTATCCTCTGCGGTACAGGTGAGCTTCCCTCGGTGGCAGTAGTAATGGAAGAGCCTATCAAGCTCCTTTGCAAAAAGCTCGGCACAAGAGCTTCCGTGCCTGCAACTCTTCTTGATAAGATGCAGACCTTTATGATAAGAGATGCAAAAACAAGCAAAGATTGGCTTTCAAGGAACGAAGAGAATGTTCAGAATTACATAAACGATCCCCTTTGCGGTGCTGATTTCAAGATGTCACTTGTGCGTGACCTTATCTCAATTGCAAACACAGCCTGCACTGATGAGTGGGCTTATCTCGTACCTCCCACACTTCCCATTCTTCTTGTTTCAGGCGCCAAGGACCCAGTTGGTATGAACGGCAAGGGCGTTATCAATGTCTGCGATAATCTTGAAGATGCAGGTCACACCCCCACTTGTTATCTTTATCCCGGTGACAGACACGAGATTCTTTTCGAGGATGACAGAGAGAAGATTTTCGGTGACATCTTAGCTTGGTTAGAGAAATAAAAATCATCGTGTTTTTGATTCTTTTTCCACGATAGGAAAAAGCCACCCTCTTGTGGTACCCAAAATTCATTGCGGCTTGGAGCACCTATGAATTTTGACCACTGCGCCATCCTCACCTCGCTTCATCCACCACTGGTGGCGCTTCGGTGACGATGCCGGTGAGGGCAAGAAAAAGACAAACATAAAGGACAGGTTTCAACCCTGTCCTTATTTTTATACAAACAAACCGTTTCTGTAAATAACTGCAATAACAAGTATATGCAAAGGATAAAACCAATAGAAAAACCACTTGGAAAACTTAGAGCTTTTACCCGACTCGCCATTATAAAGATAAATAAAGGGAATAAAGGCAAAAGACCCTGCCTGCCATAAGCCCTCATACCACATTCCGCCGTCGGAAACAGTCATAGCAGTCGCTCGGACCGCCCAGAAAATACAGATAAGAGCATAGACTAAGCAAAGCTTCTTCTTGTCATTTCTGCAAAGTGTGAAAGCCATAACCCAGAGTGGTGCTACCACTCCCCAATCACAGTAAGAGCAAAGCCAATATAAGCCCGTAATCAGTATAAACTTAAGCACTCTGCTTTCAATTTTTTCAAGGGTGAGAAGCATCATAAAGCATAAAAACAGAGTGAACATCATATTGAATTTGAGCACTCTTATGTCCCCTGCTAAAAGATAAGCAAAGGGTATCTGCGATATAAGAGCAAAGACAAAAAGCCGTGTGGCATATTTCTTTTTAGAGCTCGTGTGCATATACCCCTCAACTAGGAAGTAGCACATAATTGGTGCTGTCAGCCTGCCGAATACCCTCATCGCTACACCGATAGGATTATCCATACCGACAAATACAAGACCTATGTGGTCGCAAAGCATAGCAGCAACAGCTATATATTTAAGAATATTTCTGTTCATTTTAATACACCATAATTCAAATGGGGCGAATGACCGCCCCACTTATGATTATTTTTTGAATCTGATTACATTGAATGAAAGCGCCTTAAGGTTAGCAACTAAATTCTTGCCGTCTTCTACAGGCAGAGCATTAGCGTGCATTTTAACTGTTTCAGCATCAAATGTATTTTCCTGAAGTACATTATAACCGTCCATTGACTCAAATGATACAGCCTTATACCCCTCAAAGCCAAGAAGTGAAATATCAAGTTGAACATCCTCTTCCATTGAGCGGTTAACAACAAAGAGGGCAACCTCTTCATTTTCTTCATCATATGACGCCACTGACTCGAGATAAGGTACATCTGTGAAGTCTTTGCAGTCATATTTCGGGCAGTCGATAATAGGCTTAATAGCATTGCCTCTGGCGTATTTTGACATAGCCTGGAAAGGATAGAAGATAGTCTGACGGAAAGCTCCTCCGCCTGTTTTTGTGAAGATAGGAGCAATTACGTTTACAAGCTGAGCAAGACAGGCAATCTTAACTCTGTCTGCGTGACGAAGAAGTGTAATAAGCATACAAGCCGCAACAAGAGCATCTTCAAAGTTATAGATATCCTCAAGCTGATTTGGTGCAATTGACCATCTTTCAACAGGTGCACCATTTGAGTGGTACCATACATTCCACTCGTCAAATGAAAGATTAATCTGCTTCTTGGTACGTTTTTTAGCCTTAACATAGTCACAGACGCAGATAACACTGTAGATGAAATCATCAAGGTCAAGGTTTTTAGCAAGGAATGATGCTGTGTCCTGACGGTGATTATCATAGTACTGATGAAGTGATACGTAGTCAACATTATCGTATGCGATTTCGAGAGTCTTCTGTTCCCACTCACCGAAGGTGTTCATATATCTGCTTGAGCTGCCGCAAAGTACAGTTTCAATTGAGCCGTCAACCCATTTCATCATCTTTGCAGCTTCGTTTGCTGTTCTGCCGTATTCTTCTGCAGTTTTAGCACACATCTGCCAGGGACCGTCCATTTCATTGCCGAGACACCAGAGTTTTACATTCCAGGGGTCTTTAAAGCCGTGAGCAATACGCATATCAGAATATTTTGAACCGCTCTTATGGTTGCAGTATTCAACCAAAGCTCTAGCCTCATCAGGGCCTCTTGTGCCGAGATTAACTGCCATCATAGGTGCTGTATTTGCCTTTTTGCACCACTGCATAAACTCATTGGTACCGAACTTATTAGGCTCGGTAACACCCCAGGCAAGCTCAAGTCTTGCAGGTCTGAGTTCAAGAGGGCCTACACCGTCTTCCCAATTATAGCCGGAAACAAAGTTACCGCCGGGATAACGTACAACGGGTACACCGAGCTCGTTAATCATTTTTATAACGTCCATACGAAGTCCGTTTTCATCAGCCATAGGGTGACCCGGCTCATAGATACCGCCGTAAACGGCTCTGCCGAGATGCTCAATAAACGAGCCGAAAACTCTTCTGTCAATTTCGCCTATTTTCAGTTCACCGGCAAGGGTAATTTTTGCTTTCATAATTTTTTCTCCTTAACATCAAGTTAAATTAAGTTTATCATAAAGGCAAACTGATGTAAATAGAAAAAGGAAAACTTTAGCCTATATATTGTAATGGCGAAACACTTTTGATATAATAATCACCAAAGGACGGTGCATAACTTATGTTTAACTTTTTCGCAGACGAATCTGCAAGACAGGGTGATTATTTCTACATTTCAGGTTCTGACTACAACCATATAAAAAATGTTCTTCGTATGAAGCAGGGTGATGAGTTTCTTGTTTCCTGCAGTGGTGTCAGCAGTCTTTGCAGACTCGACTCATTTGAGGGTGACTCTGCCGTGGCTGAAATAGTTGAGGAAAATTATCAGAGCACCGACCTACCTATTAAGATATATCTTTTTCAAGGGCTTCCCAAAAGCGATAAAATGGAGCTTATTATCCAAAAAGCTGTCGAACTTGGCGTTCACGCTATTATCCCCACTCAGATGCAAAGATGTGTGGTAAAACTCGACGACAAAAAGAAAAAGAGCAAGACTCAGCGCTGGCAGTCTATTGCAGAAAGTGCCGCAAAACAGAGCAAGCGAAGCGCCGTACCCGAAGTATTTGACGCTGTAAGCTATGCAGAAGCTTTGAATATTGCTAAAGACCTTGACATTTTAATGGTACCCTATGAGTGTGCCGACGGTATGGAGGCCACAAAGAGAGTCCTTAGCAAAATTAAATCAGGCTCAAGTGTGGGCATTATCATCGGACCCGAGGGTGGCTTTGAAGAAAGCGAAGTTGAAAAGGCTATGGCAATCGGTGGCGAAAGCATATCTCTCGGCAAGCGAATTCTTCGCACAGAAACTGCAGCTATCACGGCTGTAGGTATGGTTATGCTTTATAGTGAGATGAATCTTGGCGGTGAAACAGAATGAAAGACTTACCAATTGCATATAAAAACAGAATGACTAAGCTTTTGGGCGAAGATTTCACGAGCTATGAAAAGGCTCTAATCGAGTCTCCCGTCAAAGGTTTTCGAGTCAACACAGATAAAATAAGCCTCGAGGATTTCGAGAAGATAAACATCTTTGGCAGTGAGAAGATACCCTATGTGGAAAACGGCTTTTATCTCGACTATGAGAAAGCAGGCAACCACCCTTACCACCACGCGGGTATGATTTATATTCAAGAACCGGGTGCTATGGCTCCTGCCGAGTGTGTTGACATTCAGCCTGATTGGAAAATCCTCGATATGTGTGCTGCTCCCGGCGGCAAAAGCTCACAGC
>JAZRDY010000213.1:0-12811 GCA_045660525.1 Acutalibacteraceae bacterium
ATTGAATGTATTCCCGTTATAAAAGTGCTTTTGCAGGAAGCCGAAAGTGCATATCTTCGTCAGCAATATGCCAACCTCGATTTACTTGAAGATATAAGAGGTCTTATTGATGCTGCAATTAAAGAAGATGCGCCTTTCTCCGTCCGTGAAGGCGATATGATCAAAGACGGATTCAATGCCGAGCTTGATGAGCTTCGAAATATTCAGGGCAACGGCAAGCAATTCATTCTTGATATCGAACAGCGCGAACGTGAATCCACAGGCATACCTAAGCTTAAAATCGGTTATAACAGAGTATTCGGCTATTATATTGAGGTTACAAACTCATATAAAGATATGGTACCCGATACTTATTTCAGAAAGCAGACCCTTGCCAACTGTGAAAGATACATAACAGAAGAACTCAAAGAGCTCGAGAGCAAAGTTCTCGGCGCGCAGGAAAGAATTGTTAAACTTGAATATGAGATTTTCTGTCAGATCAGAGGCAGAGTGGCTCAAGAATTTTCACGAATCAAAGCCACTTCTCAGGCACTTGCAACTATTGATGTGCTTTGTTCACTTGCAACTACTGCTCTTGAGAGAAATTATGTTTGTCCCACAATGCTTGCAGGCGGCGAAATAAAAATTACAGACGGCAGACATCCTGTTGTCGAAGCTGTGCTCGATGCACCTTTTGTGCCTAACGATACATTTATGGACTGCGATAATAATCGCTGTGCAATTATAACCGGCCCAAATATGGCTGGTAAGTCAACCTATATGCGTCAGGTTGCTATTATTGCAATTCTTGCTCAAATCGGCTCATTCGTACCTGCAAGAAGCGCAGAACTTTGCATCGTGGAAAGCATCTTTACTCGTGTTGGTGCATCTGATGATCTCGCAACAGGTCAGTCAACTTTTATGGTTGAAATGAATGAAGTTTCATCAATTCTCAAAAATGCAACCAAAAATAGTCTCATCATTCTTGATGAAGTCGGCAGAGGCACCTCAACATTTGACGGTATGAGTATAGCGAGAGCTGTGCTTGAATATATTGCTGATAAAAAGAAGATTGGTGCTAAGACGTTGTTTTCCACTCACTATCACGAGCTTACTGAGCTTGAGGGTATCCTCGACGGTGTGAATAACTATAACATCTGCGTTAAAAAACGTGGCGACACAATCACTTTTCTTCGCAGAATTGTGCGCGGTTGCGCTGACGGCAGTTACGGTATTGAGGTTGCTAAACTTGCAGGCATTCCTAATTCGGTGGTTGCAAGAGCCAGAGTTATTCTTTCAGAACTTGAAGGACAAGCACCAACTCGTCAGAATGCAAGCCAAGCAAGTATTGCTATACCTGAAGAAGATGAACTACAACTTTCGATGACATCGACTATTGATGATGAAATCATTGAATCAATAAGAAATATTGATATAAACACATTAACGCCTCTTGAAGCTATGACAACATTGCACGAGCTAATCAAAAAGGCGCGAAGAAGTGATTTTTAAAACAGAAAGGATGACAGCTTTATGGCTAAAATCAATATATTACCAAAGCACATTGCCGAACTGATTGCGGCCGGTGAAGTTGTTGAAAGACCGGCGAGTGTTGTTAAGGAATTGCTTGAAAATGCAATTGATGCCGGTGCTACCACCATAACTCTTGAAATAAGAAATGGTGGCGTAAGATACATCCGTATCACTGATAACGGCTGCGGTATTGACCACGAAGATGTACCCAAGGCATTTTTAAGTCACGCCACAAGTAAAGTCAGAGACGAAAACGACCTTAATTCTATTTTTACACTTGGTTTCAGAGGTGAAGCTCTGGCTTCAATTGCTGCTGTTTCCAAGACTGAAATTTTAACCAAAACTGAAAGTGAATCCCTCGGCACATCTTATGCAGTTGAAGGCGGAGTGCAGACAAGATACGATCAGGCAGGTTGTCCCAACGGCACAACAATTGTTGTCAGAGATCTGTTTTATAACACTCCCGCACGAATGAAATTTTTGAAAAAGGATGTTGCAGAAGCAAATGCCGTTGCTGACGTTGTAGACAAGATTTCTCTGTCGCATCCCGAGGTAAGTGTGAGATTTATTCGTGAGGGCAAACAAGCTCTCATAACTCCCGGTGACGGCAAACTTATGTCGGCTATATATTCCGTTTTCGGCAGAACTTTCGCTGAAAGCTTATTAGAAGTTGATTATAAATTAGACGGTGTTGAAGTCAGCGGTTTTGTTTGTAAGCCTATATCTTCAAGACCCTCGAGAGCAATGCAGTATTTCTTTTTAAACGGAAGATATATCAAGTCCCGCGCCTGTGTTGCTTCAATGGAAAATGCATATAAAAACTCAATTATGGTGGGCAAATTTCCCAGCTGCGTGCTTAATGTCAAGGTGCGTCCTGAAGTAGTGGATATTAATGTGCACCCTGCTAAAACCGAGGTGCGCTTCAGTGATGAAAGAAAGGTTTCTTCAGCTGTTTATTTTGCAGTTAAGTCTGCTCTTGAAAGCTTTGATACAATGCCTGAACTTGATTTATCAAGAGCCGCAAAGGTAACGCAAAGAGCTATGCCTGAAAGTGTTCAGCTCAGTCTGCTCGATGATGAACCTGAAAAGAAAGCTGATTTCAGTGGCAGTATTTTTACCCCTAAGGCAAAAGAACCTGAGAAATCCACCGTTAAATCTGAGCCTAAAATAGATTTCTGGCAAAATATGCCGGCGAAAGATTTTTCGCAGAAAACATCATCTGCTCCTGTCAAACCTGTTAAAGAAAAAGAAGAAAATGAACCTGATCTTATCGGTGCGGCAATGCAGAATATAAAAGCTAAAAACGAGGAAATGCTCAAAAGTGTTCCTCCTGTTCAAAAGCAAAAGCCCATAATTTCTTCAGGAAGAGTTGCTGAGCAAAGTAATAATACTGCTCATGTTGTTAAACCTCAGATTAAAGCTAATCAGCCTGAAGCTAAAACAACCGAAGCTGTTGCATCTAAAGCTTCGCAACCTATTCAGAATAAGCCGCAGCAAAGCAATATACAGCCAAACAAACCTATCAGACTTCTCGGTGAAGTGTTTAAAACATATGTCATCTGTGAGTTTGACGGCAAGGTTGTGCTTATTGATAAACACGCAGCACACGAAAGAATCATCTACAATAAAATGAAAGCAGCGGCCAAAGATAATATTTCTTCTCAGGTACTTCTTTCGGCGGTTAAAGTCACTCTCAACAAAAATGAGTACACTGCCGTTATAGAAAATCTCGATGCATTTAAATCGGCAGGATACCTTATTGAAGATTTTGGTGATGGGGTAGTAGTTGTCAGAGAATGTCCAATGCTGATTTCAGGTGACGATGTTGAAGATACTGTTATTGAAATGGCAGCTTATCTGACTGAAAACCGCACAAATATTGAAACTGAAACAATTGACAGAATACATCACACAGCCGCTTGCAAAGCTGCCATCAAAGCGGGTTATAAAAACTCAACAGCTGAAATGAAAGTTCTTGCAGAACAGGTGCTTTATGACGAAAGTGTCAGATATTGTCCTCACGGCAGACCTGTCTTGATTGAGCTTTCAAAATATGAACTTGAAAAACAGTTCGGCAGAATACAGTAATCAGGAGAAAATAATGAAAAAACCTCTTGTTATAGTTGTACTTGGCCCCACTGCATCGGGCAAGACTTCACTTGGTATTAAAATTGCAGAGAAATTCGGCGGTGAAATTGTTTCCGCTGACTCAATGCAGATATATGAAAACATGGATATTGCCACTGCAAAACCGTCAGCCGCCGAGCTCGCAAGAGTTAAACATCATCTCATTGGTTTTGTGCCAATGGGTGAAGTTTACAGTGTGGCACGTTATAAAGAAAAGGCTATAGCTGCTATTGATGATATTATTTCAAGAGACAAACTTCCCGTTGTTGTCGGCGGTACGGGATTATATATTGATACACTTATTAAAAATACAGAGTTCTTTGATTATGAAAGCACCGATGCAAGAGAAAAGCTTGAAGGCAGATATCAGCAAGAAGGCATTGAACCGCTGTATGAAGAGCTTAAAAATATCGACCCTGAAACAGCAAACCGACTTCATATCAATGATACAAAACGTATTATCCGCGCTCTTGAAGTTTATTATCTGACAGGGAAAACGATCAGCGAGCAAGCTGAGATGTCACATCTTAATGAAAGCAAATATAATTGGTGTCTTATTGGTCTGAGAGCAGAAAACCGACAGATACTTTATGACAGAATTAATAAGAGAGTTGATATTATGCTTGAAGAGGGTCTCTTAAGTGAAGCTGAGTCTTTCTTTGCAAGTGAAATATCAAAAACAGCTGCTCAGGCTATCGGATATAAAGAACTTAAGCCTTATATTGACGGTCTTGTTTCTCTGGAAGAAGCAACTGAAAAACTTAAAATGGAAACACGCCGATATGCAAAACGCCAGCTGACCTGGTTTAGAAGGAATTCTGATATTAATTGGCTGGATATTGATTTATGCACACCCGAAGAGCTTATTTTAAAAGCTTGTGCAATTGTAGAAAATGAAAGGTAATTTATAATGAAGCCTACAAAAGACACAAAAATTGCTATAGGACTCATTGCTGCGTTTGTTTTTATGGTGGCACTGTACGGTATCAGTTCACTCTATAACAGCCGCACCGGCAAACTTGAAACTGAATATATATTTCCTTACAGCGAGACTCAGAGTGTGTCTGTTAAAGGCTTTGCTGTAAGAGATGAAAGCATTAATGTCGACGGTAAAAATACGTCTATCTTTTATAAGGATGATGCTCTCGTTTATGTGCCTGTAATTTCTGACAGCGAAAACATTGCTAAAAACGGTGTAATTGCTCTTGGATTCAGCGATGAAAGTCAGGCATCAGCTTATATAGAAGAAATGGAAATGCGTGATAAGCTTGAAAATATCAGAGAAACAGCCAATAAGCAAGGTCTTAACCACAACAATGTTTTGTTTTTAAACTCACAGATTGCAACAGGAGTTTCAAACTATATCAAAGCAATTTCAGACGGTGATATGACCGATGCAGAAACAGTTTCAGAAAATATTACTGCCAACATTACATCAAGGCAGTCCGCTATCGGTGAAGAAATAAGTTACGATGATATAATTGCTGATTACACCAAGCAAATCAAGACTCTTAAATCATCGTATGTAATAAAAAAGAAAATCACATCACCCTACGCAGGTTATTTTATCAGCAATGTAGACGGTTATGAGTCTTTGGTGAATTATAAAGATATCGAAAGCAAAAATGTAGACAACGGAGACGGTTTCAAATTTGAACAGTTGTCTCCGAGTGATACACAAAACGCATACGGAAAGCTAATCGCTCAACATACGTGGTACTATGTATTTGATATTAATGTTGCAGATGCATCTGTGATTAAAAGCGGATATTGGGTGAGTGTTTCCTTTGATGATTTAGGCATAAAAGACATTAATATGCTTGTGCACGATATTACCGAAGCCAAAGGCGATATTATAACAGTAACACTTAAATGTACATCAATGAATGAAAAGCTTGCAAAATTACGCAAAGAAACTGCCACAATTGCAGTTAGAAAATACAGCGGTTATAAAATCAATAACGATGCAATTGCTGAAAATGAAGACGGCATTATGGGTGTGTATGTTATAGTGGGCAATATTATGAAGTTTGCTCCTATTGATATACAGTATTACACTGACTCATATGTCATCGCGCAAGGCGTTACAATGCTCAGAGACGAGGATGATAAGTCTCAGGGTTATTATCATAAGCTCAAGCAATATGACCGAATTATAGTGAAAGGAATTAATCTTGAAGATGGAAACATTGTCTCTTGAAGAAAGATTTAAAAATATAGAACATAATATTAATGTTATCAGAGAAAGAATTGCCATTGCAGCTGAAGAATCAGGCAGAAATCCTGAAGATATCAAACTTATGGCTGTAACGAAAACTGTTGAGCCTATATTTATCAATCACGCAATTGAATGTGGCATTGACCTGATAGGCGAAAATAAAGTTCAGGAATTTCTTTCAAAGAAGCCATATCTTAAGCTGGATAACTGCAAAGCTCACCTCATAGGTCATCTTCAGACCAATAAAGTTAAGCAGATTATCAGCGAAGTTGATATGATACAATCTGTTGACAGCGTCAAACTTGCAACGGAAATATCAAAAAGAGCCTCGGCTCAGGGTATGGTAGTTGAGTGTCTTGTTGAAGTAAATATCGGTGACGAAGAAAGCAAAACCGGCCTTGATATGAATCTTCTTTATGACACACTTAATCAGATAGCGGTGTTGCCCGGTATAAAAATAAAGGGTCTTATGACAATTCCGCCCATTTGCGACGACGAAGACACTTTAAATAAATATTTTTCAAAAATGCGTGAAATATTTATTGACATAAAGAGTAAAAAGTTAGATAATATAGATATGTGTATACTTTCTATGGGAATGTCAGGGGATTACGAGGCGGCTGTAAGAAACGGTTCTGATTTAGTTAGAGTCGGCTCAGCAATTTTTGGCCCCAGAATCTATTAATATATAAGAGGAGATAAAAATATGGACATTAAAAATATATTCGGAAAAGTGCAGGAATTCAGAAACAGCAGAGCAGATGATGACGATATCCTTGACAGTGCTGTAAGCGAAGAAGATTACGAAGATGTAAAAAGAGCAAATAAGTTTTCAAGCGGAATTTTTGCTGATGAAGAAGAAACACCCGTAAACTCATTTGCATCATTTAATTATTCACCTACTGCTGCACTTCCTGATTTCGGTACAGGTGAAGATTTCGCACCTCTTAAAAGTATGGAGGACATTGGCGGTACAAGTGTAAATGCACCGCAGTCTAAGCTTTATGATATCAATTCATCAAAGGTCCGTTCAAATTCAAAGTTTAAGCTTACATTTATTTCACTGCACGATATCTATGATGCTAAAAATGTTGCAAACCTTATGATCGATCGCAATACTATTGTTGTTGTTAATCTTTCACTTCTTTCAGAAGAACAGAGCAAACGCGCAATGGACTTCCTTGATGGTGCCAAGTATGTGACTAAGAGTGTTTTTGCAAGATTTACCGAAAGCATCTGTGCTTTCATTCCTTCTGATATTGAACTTCACGGTGACTTTTATAATCAGGTAGAATTATAATACTAACGTTTTAAATAAAGATAGGGGATAGTTAAAATGACTAATAATAAATATTCTTTTGCGTCTGCTGGTAAAAACAGATATTTTGCAACTGAAGTTGACGAATATGTAAGAAAATCTTCTGAAGAATATGAAAGACTTTATAAGAATTTCAAAGCCTTGGAAAAGAAATTAAAAAATATCGGTCCTGCTATCGAAGAATACAACAACAGCAAAAATACTGTTTTTGCCGCTATTGTAAGAGCTGAAAGCTATCTTGAAAATATAACTGCTCAGGCAAACGAGTCTTCAGCAGAAATTATAAAAAAAGCTAGTGAAGAAGCTGAAAATTTACTTCTTACAAAAAAAGCCGAGGCTGAGGCGTATTACTTTAATCTTACACACGAGGCTGATGAAAGAATAGTTCAGCTTAACAGTGAAATCGAGACTCTTGAAAAGCGCTCAGAAGAGCTCAAACAGAGATATCTCAGCGACACTAAAGAAAAGGCTAAAGAAATTATTGACAATGCAAAAACAAAGGCTGCTGAGATTGTTGCTGCTGCATATCACGATGCTAAGGATGCAAAAGAAAAAAGCGAAGAAATTATTTCTTCAACAACATCCGAGCTCAACAGACTTAAATGCGAAATTGCGAAATATAAAAAAGAAATCATCAGCGTAGTTGCTACCATTCAGCCTGCTGTTGATTCAATCAGCGACGATGCTGAGTTTAACTTTGAGCCAACAACTATTGAGGTTGATACAGATAATTTGGCTGATGCTCTGCCGGAGTTCAGTCTTGATGTTTCTGATTATGAAACTTCAGATGAAAAATCACATTATCCCGATTTTTATGAAGACATCAGTTCTGTCGCTTCACCTGAATATTATGGTGAGAGCGAGGAGATTGCTATGCCCTCAATGCCTGTAATTCCTGATTTTACCGAAGAAATCAATCAGCAGACAATGATTTTCCAGGACCTCGGCAATGCAATTTTTGATACCGATGATTTTGACGGTGACGATATTGATTTTTCATATCAGCCCAATTTTGACGGTTTTTTTGAAGACGATATTACAACTGATTAAGAGTGATTCCTTTGAATAAACATAAGTTTTCTGCGACAAAAATTAAATTGTATTCTGTTTTAACTATGATTGCCTTGGTGGTCGTTGATCAGATAATTAAATTTTTAGTCGATATATACCTTAAACCAATCGGCAGTGTAGCTGTAATAAGCAAAGTATTGCAGTTTTCTTATTATGAAAACGACGGTGCAATGATGGGGCTTATGAGTGGAAGGACATTGACAATGACTGTACTAGCAGTTATTTGTCTTGCGGTTATTGCTTTTGTTATTTTTTCTGGCAAAGTTAAATTCGGAATTGATTATTGCTGTATTGTTCTGATGATGTCAGGCGGTCTCGGTAATATCATTGACAGAATATTCAGAGGATACGTTATTGATTACATCGAAGTTTTATTTGTAGATTTTTATATCTTTAATTTTGCGGATTGTCTTGTTACATGCGCGGCAATATTAATGATATGCAATCAAATTTATGAAATTTTTAAAGAATACAAAGCAAAGAAAGTGAAGGCAACCGATGATTAATGCTCATATAATCAGTGTAACAGACGAAAATGTCGGTGAAAGAATTGATAAAGTTATTTGTCAGGCAATTGATGGTATGAGTCGTTCTTCTGTGCAGAAAATTATTGACGACGGCAATGTCAGCGTTGGCAATGTTGTTATCACAAAAAATTATAAAGTTCGCAATAATGATATAATCAAAGTTGTTATACCTCAGGCAAGAGAACTGGAAATTGTTGCTGAAGATATTCCTCTTGACATCAGATACGAAGACAGTAACCTCTTGGTAGTAAATAAGCCAAAGGGTATGGTGGTACATCCTGCAGCGGGTAATTATGACGGTACTCTGGTAAACGCTTTGATGCACCACTGCAAAGGTTCTTTGTCAGGTATCAACGGTGTTATCAGACCCGGTATTGTTCATAGAATTGATAAAGATACGAGCGGTTTGCTTATTGTTGCTAAAAACGACTTTGCGCATATCAATCTCGCTGAGCAGATAAAGGTTCATTCTTTTACAAGAGAATATCAGAGTGTTGTTTACGGTAAATTTAAAAATGAGAGCGGTTTGGTTGATGCGCCAATAGGAAGGCATCCTATAGACAGAAAGAAAATGGCAGTTACGCCAAAAAACTCAAAAAATGCTGTTACTCACTATAAAGTTATAAGTGAGTATGATGGTTTCACACACTTGGGTCTCAGACTTGAAACGGGAAGAACACATCAGATCAGAGTACATATGGCATATATCGGTCATCCCGTTGCCGGCGATCCGGTATACGGCCCCAAAAAAGTTATTGAATCACTATCGGGTCAATGTTTGCATGCAGGTTTAATCGGCTTTAAGCACCCGAGAACTAATGAATATATTGAAATAAAAAGTGAACTACCAGAGTATTTTACTACTTTCCTCAGGAGGATAGATAAAAATGGCAGATAACAAAAAGATAGATTTATCAAATTGGCTCCTTGCCAGTGACATTGACGGTACATTAAATGATAAGACAAGAAATCTTGTTTACAGAAATTATGATATGATTCAGAGATTTATTAATGAACATAGCGGTAATTTTACTCTTGCTTCAGGCAGAAGCCCAGAGTCAATGAGAAAGCATTTTAAGAGACTTGACATTGCCGATGGTAAAGCTATTGTTTTAAACGGCGCAGGTATTTATGATTTTGCCGAAGAAAAAATGGTATGGCACAGTCCGATGAACGAACACTGTATTGATATGGTGAGACAGAGTGTTAAAAAGTTTCCAACACTTGCTTTTCAGGTTATTACAGATGAATATGTTTACCTTTTCAGACCGACTGTTTCTGCTCGTATTCTCGCTATAAATGCAAAGCTTCCCATTAAGTATTTTTATGATTTTGACTCAATACCAAAGGAGAATTGGTATAAAGTAATTTATACAGCTATACCGCCTGCAATTCAGGCTGTAAAGAAGTATATTGAAAAACATTCTAATACAACAGAAAATCTCATGCTTTCATCAGCTTGGAGTTATGAAATGGTGAACGAAGACACCAACAAAGGTGTTGCTGTGCTTAAACTTGCAGATATTTTAGGCGTTGACCATAGCAAAACCGCTGCAATCGGTGACTATTTCAACGATTATGAAATGCTTAAAAAGGTCGCATTACCTGCTTGTTGCGGTCAGGCACCGAAAGGTATGAAGGAGATAGCTAAGTTTGTTGCGGGCCACTGCAATCAGGGTGCTGTTGCAGACTTAATTGAATACATTATAAACAACCATAATAATTTTTAAGGAGGATTAATATGGAAGACATTAAAAAGTTGCAGCTTAAAAAGACTGCAATCGAAGTAAGAAAAGGTATTATTGAAGGTACCTTTAACGCAAAATCAGGTCATCCCGGTGGCTCACTCTCAATCGCTGATATTATGACTTATCTTTATTTCAGCGAAATGAATGTTGATCCCAATAAACCTGATTGTGAAAACAGAGACAGACTTGTTCTCTCAAAAGGCCACACAGCGCCTGCGCTTTATGCTGCACTTGCACTCAAAGGCTTTTTCCCTGTTGAGCTCATCAAGACTCTTCGTAAGCCTGATTCAATTCTTCAGGGTCACCCCAGTATGCGCTATACACCCGGTGTTGATATGAGCACAGGATCACTCGGTCAGGGTATCTCAGCAGCTTGCGGTATGGCTCTCGGTGCTAAGCTTCAGGGTAAAGATTTCAGAGTATACGTGCCTCTCGGTGACGGTGAAATTGAAGAAGGTCAGGTTTGGGAAGCTGCTATGTTTGCAGGCAACCGTAAACTTGATAACCTTTGCGCAATTGTTGACTACAACGGTCTTCAGATTGATGGTACTCTCGAAGAAGTTAACTCACCTTATCCCATCAAAGAAAAATTTGAAGCTTTCGGCTGGAATGTAATCGAAATATGCGGTCACTGCTTCAGTCAGATTGAAGAAGCTTTCGCTGCTGCTAGAGCTTGCAAAGACAAGCCCACCTGCATTGTTGCTAAAACAGTCAAAGGTAAAGGCGTGTCTTTTATGGAAGATAAGTGCGATTGGCACGGCAGTGCCCCCAATGCTGAGCAGTATGCCCAGGCTATGGCAGAGCTTGATGAAGCTATGAAAAGCTTGGAGGTGTAATTATGGCTGATGTAATTAAATGTGCAACCCGTGATGCTTATGGTGCAGCTTTAAAACAGCTTGGTACGAGAGACGATATTCTTGTGCTTGATGCTGACCTTGCAAAGGCTACAAAAACTATCACTTTTAAGAAAGAATTCCCGGAAAAATTTATCGACTGCGGTATCGCAGAGGGTAATATGATGGGCGTTGCAGCAGGTCTTGCTACAACAGGTTATACAGTATTTGCTTCAAGCTTTGCAATGTTTGCGGCAGGCAGAGCTTTCGAGCAGGTAAGAAACTCAATCGCGTACCCCAACCTTAATGTTAAAATCGGTGCAACACATGCCGGTATTTCAGTAGGTGAGGACGGCGCAAGCCATCAGTGCTGTGAAGACATCGCTCTTATGCGTTCAATCCCCAATATGGTTATTATCAATCCTGCTGACGATGTTGAAGCTATTGCCGCTGTACACGCTGCAGTTGACCACGAGGGCCCTGTTTATATGAGATTCGGCAGACTTGCTGTGCCTCGCGTAAACAGTGAAGATTATAAGTTCGAGCTCGGTAAGGGTGTACTTCTTAAAGACGGTAAGGATGTGTCAATCGTTGCAACAGGTCTTATGGTTAATGAAGCTCTTATTGCTGCAGAAACACTTAAGGCTGATGGTATCGATGCTCGTGTTATCAATATACACACAATCAAGCCTATTGATAAAGATATCCTTGTTGCTGCTGCTAAAGAAACAGGTGCTATTGTGACCGCAGAGGAACACAGTATTATCGGCGGTCTCGGCTCAGCTGTAAGTGAAGCACTTGCTGAAGAGTACCCCGTACCTGTTGTTAAGCTTGGTGTTAATGACACCTTCGGTAAGTCAGGTCCTGCTCTTGAACTTCTCAAGATATTCGGTCTTGATGCTGAAAACATTGTTATTAAAGCAAAAAAAGCAATCGAATTGAAAAATAAGCTTGCTTAATTATATTAAAAGGTAGGTTCATGCAATGAAAGAAATCACAAAAGATATGGTTATCGGCGATATCCTTGATCAGGACGGCGGCACAGCTGTATTCTTCTTTGAAATGGGAATGCACTGTCTCGGTTGCCCCGCATCAAGAGGTGAAACCGTAGAAGAAGCTTGCGCTGTTCACGGCGTAGATGCTGATGCTCTCATAGCAAGAGTTAACGAATATCTTGCTTCAAAATAAGAGAAATTTTATGGGAGCCGCCTGATATTTTGGGCGGCTCTGCTTTTTAAAACAGATTTAAGAGGTATTTATGTCAAAGATTAAACTTGACGACAGACTCAGTGCAGTTGCGAGTCTTGTCAGAAACGGAAAAAGAGTTGCCGATATCGGCACAGACCATGGATATTTGGTTGCTTATCTTGTTGAGAATGAAATTTGTCCTAAAGGCATTGCAGCAGATCTAAGGAAAGGTCCTCTGGAAAATGCAAGACAGACAGTTATTCAGCAAG
>JAZRDY010000214.1:0-13532 GCA_045660525.1 Acutalibacteraceae bacterium
GCTTTGTGCTGATAGCATACTGGAAGCAGGAATGAGCAAATGACTCAATTGAGCTGTCTTTGTTATACATACCCTGAACTACGCCACCGCATTCGAAGTCGTAGATTGTTGCTCTTTCCTCTTCACCGTCAACTGATGTGAAAACGATTTCAGCCTTACCGGGCTTTGTGGTACGGAACTCGCTTGCTTTATATACATCACCGTATGCGTGACGGGCGATAGTGATGGGCGCCTGCCATGTTCTTACTGTGGGCTTAATGCCGCTAACAAGAATAGGAGTACGGAAAACAGTACCGTCAAGAATAGCACGGATGGTACCGTTGGGACTCTTCCACATTTCCTTGAGCTTATATTCTTCCACGCGCTGAGCATTTGGAGTGATAGTTGCACACTTAACACCTACGTGGTACTTTTTGATAGCCTCACCTGCATCGATGCTTACCTGGTCGTTAGTTTCATCTCTGTAGGGAAGTCCTAAGTCATAATATTCTGTATTGAGCTCTACATAGGGTGAAAGAAGCTCATCCTTAATCTGTTTCCAGATGATTCTGGTCATCTCGTCGCCATCCATCTCGACGATTTTTCCCATTTTAATTTTTTCCATTGTTTTATCCTCCTAGGGGGTTAATTTGTTTTTTTAGCAATTATTTCTTTAAGCATTGAGGGTTGTCTGGTTGTGATATTGTCACAGCCTAAATCCAAAACCTTGTACATATCAAATTCCTTGTTGACGGTCCATACAGAAACCTCCAGACCCTCACTGTGGAAAATCTTAACCATTTTTTTCGATGCATTGCTGAAATGAATGTTAAGTCCGCGGGCATCAACAGCTTTTGTCAATGTAACAAGAGAACGGATATAATGCTCATCATTTATACGTGTCTTGTCAATCTTTGTATTAAGATAATACTCTATTTCAGGTGTATCGTCCTTGACTGTTTTAACATTCTTGACCTCAATACCTGTATAGAAAATTCTGTCTTTAACGCCGCATTCTTCCGCAATTTTTACAATTGCTTTGAGGTTGTCAGTTGTTTTGCAGTCAACATTAACTCGAAGACCTTCGCACTTTGCAATATACTCAAATGCATCTCTGAGCTTTACACTGTCATCGGCAGCATAGTCGTGAGCAAGCACCGGTTCACCATTTGAATTGAAGTGAACATCAAATTCAACTATATCGGCCCCACTGAGATAACCTGTTTCAATAGCTTCAAGAGAGTTGTCTGCTGTGCCCTCGCAGCCTGTGTGTGCAGTAACGGTAAAACCTTCAGGCAAAACTGCATCTTTGTTTTTTACATATGCTATGTACCCTGCAGTAACAGCAAAACCGGTAGCGGCCACAACAGCAGCACCTAAGATTATCTTTGTGCATTTTTTCATTTCATCATCTCCAAAAGAGAAATATTGTTTTTTTATTTTATCAAATTAAAATCATCAGGTCAATAGTGTTTTAACAATTTATCGCGTTGAAGCAAAAATATTTATCAGCTGTTATTCAAAATCAAACTCATCTTCGTTTTTTACCCTGAATATTTCAAATACATTTTCCAGAGTTTCATCGTCCTGCACTCTGACATAAACCTCTTTACCGTTAACACCCATAATGCGGAAAATATCCACATATCCGTCAGCATCAAGAGGTGCTACAACAGCATATTTGCAGTTTTGATAAAGCACAATATCCAAAAACTCATACTCACCCGATACTCCGTCAGTATCGGTAAAGCGAACGGTAAAATCGAGTTCTTCATCCTTAAGCTGATTTAAAAGTTCTGACATAAACTTACCTCCATAAACTTTTGCCTTAGGCAAAAACTTCACTTGCCCTCAGGCAAACTTCGCTTATGCACCGCATAAACTTCTCTCACGCCACAGCGTGAACTTAACTTTATTTCCCCATTTCCATTCTGTATATTTCCTGGCTTTCGATGTCGATATTTTTAAGAAAGATCGGCGGAATGCCGGTATTAGCAGAAAGAGTAACCACAAAAGCTTTGGCAATAGGAAAAAGCTCTTTGAAAGTTTCCACGTGTATAAACTCTTTTTCAACATCGTTGAGTATTCTGAAAGCACCGTTGAGAGTGAATTTCACACTGATAGTATCAGGTTTTTCTTTATCGAAAACCTCAACTGTCAAAGCACCCTCGCAAAACTGTTTTTGAGAGTATTTAACATTATATGAAATCTTATTGCTGAAAGACAATTTTTCTTTGCCCTGAACATTATTTTTAAATTGGACTTCGCTTATTTTATAAGCCTGCATTTCTACATTAGCCATAACAGTTCTCCTTATCCCTTGAGAAACTCTGCAAAGCAGATAAGCTCTCTTGCATAGTTTTTAAGCAGTAATTTTTTCGGACTCGGTGCAGGTATTGTGCTGACCTTGAGTCCGCATTTTTTCGCAAGACAGCTTGCTCTTAAAAGATGATGTTCACTTGAAAGAATTGCAACATTCAACTTTTCGTCAGACATTTTGTCCATAATTTCCATAGCATTTCTGAAGTTTTCCTGTGTGGTTGTGGACTTATCCTCAAGAATAATTCTTTCGGCTTCCACACCCTGTGCCACGAGACTTTCGCTTATAGCCTGAGCTTCGCTCTTATACTGATCCTCGTGTACTATACCGCCGCAAGCGATGGCTATAACAGACGGATTGTTTTTAAGATACTCTGCCGCTGCATCAATACGCATCTGCAAGGTTTCTTCGGGATTTTCACCTCTGACTCTGCAACCTAAAATCAATAAGACATCGGGAGTCACGGTTAAATTGCCTTTTGAAGCTTTTGCCTCAGCTGCAGCAAATGACAATATACCCACAGCAACGGGAGCGAGAATTTTACCTATCATATTATATCTCCTATCGTAAAAACATTAATATTTACACAAGTATATCATAAAATATATTACAGAAAAAGTGTTTTTTTATTATTTTTCAGCCAGTTGGCAAAAATCTGCGTTAAAAACTGTTTCAGATTATATAAGCCAACGCAAAGGAGTAATTTTATGTGCGGAATTATCGGATACACAGGTAAAAACAATGCAGTACCTTATCTTATTGAAGGACTTAAAAAACTTGAATATCGCGGTTATGATTCTTCGGGAATAGCCTTACAAAAAGCAAACGAAATATTTTTACTCAAACGGCAAGGTAAAATTTCAGAGCTGGAAAAAGCCGTTTCACCTGAGCTGTTTTCCTTTTGCGGAATTGGTCACACCCGTTGGGCAACTCACGGCGAGCCATCATGGCGCAATGCTCATCCGCACCTGAGCAGAAAAGGTGTTTTTGCCATAGTACACAACGGCATAATCGAAAATTCTGCTGATATAAAAGAAACTCTTATTGGTGAAGGATACAGTTTTCTTTCTGACACAGACACAGAGGTTGTCTGTCAGCTTTTAGAAAGAAACTATAAAGGCAATCCCCTGTCTTGCATTGCTGAAACAGTAAAAAATTTAGAGGGCTCCTATGCTCTTGCCATTATTCATAAGGATTATCCCAAAACTATATTCTGTGCAAAAAAAGACAGTCCCCTGCTTATAGGCAAAAGCAATGAAGGCGGCTTTGTTTTTTCTGACAGTGCCGCTGCCGGCAGGCATTGCAATAATATTTATTCCCTCGAAGACTACGAGCTTGCAGAAATAACAGAGGATTGTATAAGTTTTTTTAACAGTGATTGCACACCCATAGAAAAAGCTCCCAGAAATATATGCTGCAAAAGCTGTGACAGCGAAAAAAACGGCTTTTGCCACTATATGCTCAAGGAAATCTATGAACAGCCGACAGCTTACAAAAATACAATAAGCGCCTATTGCGATGAAAAAAATATCAGCTTTCCTCTTGCAAGATTTTCAGCTCAGGAGGTATGCAACCTTGATAAAATTTATATTGTAGGCTGCGGGTCAGCTTATCACGCGGGCATTTACAGCAAACATATCATCGAAGACCTCACCGGCATCAGTACCACTGCCGAAATAGCAAGTGAATTTCGTTACGGCAGTGTACCCCTAAATGAAAAAACTCTTGTTATAATCATAAGCCAGAGCGGAGAAACCGCAGACTCTATTGCCGCACTGAATTCAGCCAAAAGCAAAGGAGCAAAAACTCTTTGCATTGTCAATGTAGAGGGCAGTACTATGGCGCAAAAGGCTGATATGCTTATTTACACCAAGGCAGGAATCGAAATAGCCGTAGCTACCACAAAGGCATATCTTTGTCAGATTGCCGTATTGAGTTTGCTCGCAGTTTATCTTGCCGATAAAAAACAAAATCTATGCTCCGAAACAAAACAAAAGCTCATCAAAGAAATCTCTCTGCTTGACAAATACATTGAAAAAGAGCTCACAAGCAACGAAGAATTATGTTTTACGGCAGAAAAGCTGAAAAATGCTGAGCATATTTATTATATCGGCAGAAATACCGACTATGCACTGTGCCTTGAGGGTGCTCTCAAGCTTAAAGAAATCAGCTATATTCACTGCGAAGCATATCCTGCCGGTGAGCTGAAGCACGGCACAATATCTCTTATAGAAAAAGGTACCCACGTTATTGCCGTGTGTCTTAGAAAAGATCTTTTTACTAAAACACTAAGCGGTATAAAAGAAGTTAAAGCGAGAGGAGCTCAGATTACAGCTGTAACACGCGAAGAATTCAAAGGCTATTTCGATGAAGATGATAACATTATAGTTCTGAAATCCTCTTGCAGTGATATGCTTTCTCCTATTCCCGGTGTTATTCCGTTGCAACTGCTCAGTTACCACACAGCAGTAAAACGTGGCTGTGAAGTTGATAAGCCCCGAAATCTCGCAAAATCCGTCACTGTTGAATGAAAGTTTGCCGTAGCGGTGAAGGGCGGCTCTATAAAATCGCGAAGCGATTTTCGGCTGCGCAGCAGCCGACCCGAACAAAGTTCGGGAATGGAGCCGCCCGACCTGGTAAAAATACAGCTCTTTTATTTAATTTTATGTTAATTAGGTTGAATTTTCATCGTTAATAAGGTATAATTTCTGAGAATGGATTATTATGATTATTTTCAGGGAGTGAAGTTAAATGTCTGAGATTAATTTTACCGTTACAGAACGCGGTTATGAAATTACAGAAGTAAATAAATATATCACCATGATACAGCAGGAATATGCAAATGCTGTTGCATGGGGAGAAGAAATGGAAAGAAAATTTGAAGAGCTCAAAAAGAGTGTAGACGATTACGGTCTTTATTTCACAATCAGTGAAGAAAACCAGAACGATGTAATCGCGAATATTTTTGCGGAGCTTTCAAAAACCGTTGCTCAGTCAAAGGCTGATGCTGAACGTAAGGCTCGTGAAATCATTGAAAATGCAAACCTTCAGGCAAAAGAAATCAAACGTAAAGCAATGGAAAATTCTGTTGAAATCAGAACACAGAATACAACAATAATGAACAATCTCAAAGCTGTTAATGAAATGATAAGTGTAGTTGTGGAAAAAGGACTTCAGTACTGATCTGCTTTCACACCATAACGAAGGAAGTGATATAAATTGGCCAACCACAGACCAAAAAGTCTAAGCGAACTCAACAATGTTTACGATAAAGCTATGCGAGCTGAAAGAGCTATAAAAGAAGGTTCCAGCTTGTTGAGTATTCCTGAACCCGAAATATCTCCCGAAAGTGAAAATATATTTCAGCAGCTTGAACACAAAGCTGCCGAAGCGAATAAAAATCAGGTGTTTGACCCCGATATAACAAATATCGCCAATGACTTTTTAAAGCGTTATGCACAGCCTGAAAAGCCTAAGGTATCCTCTCAGGAAATCAAGCGTCCCGCACCAAGCATCCAGGTTTATCACACTCCTGTTAAAGAGCCTGAAACCAAGTCCGACGACATACCTCTCAATATGGGTACCGACTTTGCTTCGACTTTCAGCGCTCCGAGTGTACCCGTGCACAAACCTGCACATACAGTCCCCTCAACAGAAAGTGTTAAGCCTCCGGTTTCGCCCGAAGTTCAGCAGACTCCTGCAGAGCCCAAAGCACCCGCACCTCAGGTTAAAAAGGTTGTTGCTTCATCTGCAGAAGAAAAAGCTACCGATAGAAACCCGGACAATGTTACCGTTCAGGCTGAAAAAAGATTTGATCATACTCCCCGCCCTGCCGCTTCAAGAGTGCGCATAACAAGCACCGAAAGAAGCGAGCTTATGGAAGAGTATATGAGAGTAATGTCTGACGACGATGATGAACCCTCATATAAAAAATCGATGTTCAGTTTCTTCAAAAAGAAGAAAAAGTATGACGATGAGGAAACCGATGATGCAGCTGATCTTTATGAAGATTACAGTGATGATTCTGATGAGGACTCTGCCGAAGAGATTCCCGTTGTACCCTTTGATTCTTCAGATGTACAATATGAAAATGAATATTCAAATGCCCCGGAAAGCATTTCAAAGGACATTCAGCTTAATCAGGAGCCTATGAATCTTTCTGATTATATTGAGGCAGACTTCGATGACGAAGACAGTGAAGAAGATGACGAAGACGCGATGCTTGATGTTTCCTTTATGTCAGGCTCATCTACTCATCAGGAGTTATCCTACGAAGAAGAGACTGTCGAAGCATCAGAATCAGTTTTTGAAAATACAAGTGAAGAAACCGAGCAAGCCGAAGAACTTTCGGTTGAAGAAAACACATCCGTGACCGAAGAGCAATTACAAGAAGCTGCTGACGAAATCGAGGAAGAAATAATTTACCCCGAAGAAATAAATGACGAAGCTGAAACAGCTCCCGAAGAAGCTGTTTATCCCGATGCACCTCCGTCAGATATGGTCTTTGAAGATATCTTCTCTGTAACAGACGAAAGCAAACGCAGTCACACCGGCGGCAACTGGACTGAAGTTTTCACAGAAAGTCCTGATGAAGACGAAGAAAACAGCCCCGAGGAATTCGTTATCACTCCTATAGAAGAAGTGCTTGACGACAACTCTGCTGAAGACGTTGTTTATCCTACCGAGGAAGCTGAAAACGCAGAAACTGCCGAAGAGGCTGAACAAGTGTTCTATGCAGATTATCAGGAGGATGACTCACAGACTCAATCACAGGAAGTCATCGAAGAAGATGACGGTGAAGCTCCGCAGCCTTATGACGATACCGAAGATGACTTTGACGATTATAATGCTCCGAAAAAGCGTACAGGCCTTAAGATAGTTATGGCTATTGCAGCAATACTTTGCCTTGCTTTTGCAGGCATAACTGCAGTTGTTTCAACTGTCATAGACGTTGACTCAGGAAAGCTTTTCTCTGATAAATACAGAGCTTTCAGTGTAGCTGAAACAATTGAAAGCATTGGTCTTAACAAAGGCGATCTTGTTATTACCGAAAACATCTTCGCTCAGGCTGATGATATTTATGTTTTCGTCAATAAAGAAGATCAGTCTTACGGTTTTGGCAAGGTCACAGACAACTCAACAAATCTCCTTGGCGATTACCTTTATGTTTCACAGACCAAAGACGGAATCCAGCTCATCAACCGAGATACAAGTATGGGCGTTATAATAACTACATACGGTGGTATCGGCTCTGTTGCTTCAGCTTTATGTGACTACGGCATTTTCATCACTGTTGCTCTTATTATTTTGGCGGTTGCTTTAATTATCTGCCTTGTTATTATCACAAGAAAACGCCGTCTTTATGAAGAAGCCTCGGCAATATACGATCATAGAGACAGCAACAACTACGATGATAACTCAACAGAAAACAGCGACGAAAACGACAATGATGAATATTACAGCGACTATGATACCGACGGTATTGAGCAAGGTCTCTTCAACGGAATTTGATTAGATTTTTGTAATATATATGTCAATTTAGTTACAATTTCAATTAATGTTTGACATTTAAGACATAGTAGTGTAAAATAACAGTGCAACAGAAATCTGTTGCACTGTTTAATTATACGCTAATCGCGTCAGAAAGGATCACTGCTGTGTCCACAGCCAGTGACGGGTGAGAAAGATGGACTTAAAAGAAATCAAGAAGAAGGTTTTACTTATCGTAAATCCTTGTGCAGGTAAAACAAAATCCAGAATCAGTTCAGCAGATATTGTTGAAAATTTTTCAAAGAACGACTATGAGTTCACAATGAAAGCTACAACTTGTCAAGGCGATGCAACAAACATCGTAAAAAACAACCTCAAAGATCACGATATGGTTGTTTGCTGCGGTGGTGACGGTACCCTTAACGAAACAATCAACGGTGTAATGGATATGCCCCGCCGTGTTCCCATCGGTTATGTGCCCTCAGGCACAACCTGCGACTTTGCAACAACACTCGGCATTCCTGCCGATGCAAAAATCGCAACCGATATTATTATGAAAGGCAACACCAACGAATACGATATCGGTCTTTTCAATAACAGATATTTCACTTATATCGCTACATTCGGTGCTTTTACACAGAATTCCTATTCAACTCCTCAGAAGCTCAAAAACCGTTTTGGCCATGCTGCTTATGTTTTCTCAGCAGCTAAAGAAATCAAAGATATCCATGGCATACATATGAGAGTTGAACACGACGGCGGTGCTATTGAAGGCGATTTCTGCTTCGGCTCAATTTCAAATTCAGCTTCAATTGCAGGTATGTTTAAACTCAGAGAAAACGAAGTCAGACTTAACGACGGTGAATTTGAAGTTTTCCTTGTTCGTAAGATGCCTCTCCCTCTGCTTGTTAAAACTATTCTTGAAGTAAAAAAACAGGTTTACAATCCCGACAGAGTGCTCTACTTCAAAACAAACAAAATCAAGCTTATATCTCCCTATGAAGATGTAAGCTGGTCACTTGACGGTGAGTTTGGCGGCGCACACAGAGAAGTTATGATTCACAATCTCGAAAGAGCAATTAAGCTTATCACACCCGCAAACAATCCCCTTTTCATCAAATCAACCGATCTTAACACCAAAGAGGATGAAGAAGCCACAGAAACAACCATCTAAAATTAAAGAGCAGTGTTTCAAAAGCACTGCTCTTTTCATTTATAAAAAAGATTTCACTGAAAAAGTAAACACTTTTTTAATAAAATGTTGACATTTCTTAAATATAGGTATATACTGTATTCGTAAATCACATATAAATTTAGTTAGGAGGAATGTGTATATGAATTGGTCCGAGTTTTTTAAAATCCTCGCTGATTTTATTATAAAGTTAGTTGCATTCTTTAAAAGTTCTGATTATTCAGAAACTAATGTCTAAATCACTGAAGATATCAAGCCTGCATTAAATTGCAGGCTTGTTGTTTTATATATCAAAACATCCCGCTACTACCTGAGTAATAGCGGGAATACATTTTTTAGTTATTCTTATTTCTGAACTCAGACTCCGTAATTTAAGTCGCCACCGATATTAGCATACATATCATCGCAGCATACAAACTGAAGCTTGAACAATGAATTCAGGAGATTGAGTATACCAACCCATACAGGCTTGAATACACCGTGGCAGATACAATTACAAGGTTCCTCCGTATTTTTTCTTAACTCAATCAGAACGTTCTGGTATCTGTCATCCTCATATTTCTCGTTAAGACCAACAAGGAATTCTGCTGTTTTGGAATCTGAATAACCGTCAGATTCTACTCTTACAGTAAGATACGGACTGTAAAAGACATCAAATGTGGCTCTGTAAGCAACATTATTTTTGTTTTCAGCAGCAATGTTTCTCTTTGCAGAACCTACAATCTTGCCCTTAGCGTCGGTAATTGTAATTGATATATCATCAGGATAATAATCCTTTGAACTTTCTTTTATGTAAATTATATCAACTGTAAGCTTATATGATCTCTTAACGGGCTGATATATAGGTTCGAGAACAATACTTTTCACGCCTTCACCCATACCGTTAACACCACCGGGAAGTGTAACATTGTTGAGATCAACAACATGGTTGTTTCGTGAAGGAATCTTCCAAAGACCGGTTGGCTCATAGAAATATTCTGAATCGAAATATGATTCAATTCTTTCATTAAGCAACAGACCGTTTACAGGGTATAATCTTTCATCATCTTTACCTGCAATATTTACAACGTCTTCAACATCTATATTGCCTATTTTGTATGCTTCCTTGCCGCCTGTTTTGTAATACTTAAAGGTGTACTGTCTTATTGTGTAATCGAAATAGGGCTCAACATGGATACTGTCATAAACGGGATAAACTTTATGTCCGTTGCTGACTTCTGTTTCAGTATCAAAAATTACCCAACAAGCAAACTTGAAATTATACTCAGCGTTTGAAGGTCTTTTGGGAGTATCTTTATCGAAGGTTACTGTAGCACCGTGAGGAACATAATAAGTTTTTATGGGCTCACCGTTGTATTTATGGAAGGTTACTTCATGTCTGAGGGTTGTTTCTGCATTGAAAATAGCATAAAGACTATAATCAGCAGGTGTATCAGCAGTAATTACAACAGCTGCTTTTTCAAAACTTGTTTTTTCCTGTGCAGCTCTTGAAAGGGCATCAAAATAATCCTGACCTTTGTAAACTGTAGGATATACAAACTGCTTGTTAGCCAGATCGTATGAAATATCATTCTTGAAAATTTCATTTGCATCATAAGATAAACCTATAGGCTGCAGATTGCTTTCAGCATAGATTTGACTGATTTCTTCCTTAGTTAACCAACCCTTGAAAGTATATTCACCAAAAACTCTGTCAGCAAGACGAATAGGCTTTGCTTTAGGAGTTACAACAACTGATGCATCTTTTGCGGGATATTCAATATACTTCACTTCTGTATCTGACTTGTATGCACCGATGCTTTCATCTACATCAATTGTTTCAGGGTCATCGCTTTTAACAAGTGTTGTGTATGAACAGAAACCATCGGCTTCAAATTTTGCTGCAACAAAGTCATTTGTGAATGATACTTTACAGTATTTTACTTCTGCACCGGATCTGAGTTCAACTATAGTCTCTTTTAAACCATAGTCACAGCCGCTTCTTGCACAACGAAGATTTTTCTGATAATATGCGCCTGTTTCGTCAAGAACATATTCTTTTAATGTTTCGCTGTGTCCGAGTGCAGCAACTATTTTTGCTTCCTTAAATTCATATTTACAAATAGGACAAATAACCGGTGTGTAACCGTAGGATTCGCACTGAGCCTCAACAACCTCGCCGTAAGTAGTGTCCACCTTTACTTCACAAACAGGACAATTGTATATGCCCAAGTTGTCATCTGCTGCTGATACACAAAAAGCCATAACTGTAGCTAACACAGCAACAACGACCATAATTATAAGGTGTTTTTTTGTTACTTTTTTCATGTTTTACCTCCTAAAAGATTCTGATTCCGTTATACTCTTTGCCACAAAATATAGACAATGTGTCAAAAAATACCTCTACATATACTATAATATAATTTTTTAAATTAAAAGTCAACATTTTACAAAAAACATTAACATAAATTACACGATTTAATCACTTATTTTTTGAATAGCTCTGACGAAATATGTGCCGTCGCCATTAATACCGAGGGTGATTTTCATATACTTCCCCGGTTCGGGAGCAGTCATATTTCCCTGACTGTCCTGCTGCCAATCAGCAGAATAAAGATACCCGACTGTAAGCTCAACGGTTGAAGCTCTTTCTTTCGCCTGAGTTACCTTAGGTGTATAAATCGGCGTAATGCCTGTAATCGGAATGACATAAGCCTTCTTTTTTTCACTGTATCTGAAATCGATACCGCCACCATCAACATTTGAGTGGGTGATTTTTATTTCATCACCGAAAAGAGAACTGAATTTTTCTTCAACCTCCTTTTCAGGTAAAATCATTCCGTCATCTGTGTATTCATATTTATCCGGCTCGGGATTACTGTCGAGAACAGACCATATAGCAATACTCACCAATTGGTCAGGATCTGCAACTGTTACATCGTCAAAAGTATCCGGGTCATTCATTATAACGGGTGCAATAAATTTTTCATAAGCTCCGTATTTTTCTGCGTTTTTGTTGCTGATCGTTTTATCTATCCCCTGCAATGCGGTAATAACCACAGCCACACAGCCAACAAGAGCCAGACTCAACACCAGAAGTCCCACAATAAGATTCGGTTTTGAGCGTTTCTTTTTTTTCATATTATCACCACCTGGATTTAATTATGAATTACTTTTTTAGTTCAGCTGTTGTTTATGATATAAATTCTAAGCCATCCATAATTCATAAAAGCTCTTGGATTTTATCTGGTCTGACCCTCACCGGAAATTATATACTTCATACTTGTCAGCTCAGGCAACCCGAGAGGACCTCTTGCGTGAAGCTTCTGAGTGGAAATGCCTATCTCTGCACCGAAGCCAAATTCACCGCCGTCTGTAAATCTTGTTGAGGCGTTGACATACACTGCAGCCGCATCAACCTGAGAAGTGAATTTCTTTTGTGCAAAATAGTTATTGGTTACAATGCATTCACTGTGAGAGCTTGTGTATTTCATAATATGCTCGATAGCTTCGTCTATATCACCAACAACTTTGATGCTGATTTCATAAGTGAGATATTCTTTAGCATAGTCTTCTTCCGTTGCAATTATAACATCAGATATGATTTTTGCAGTTTCTTCGTCACCGTGGATAATTACATTTTTTTCGTCAAGCTTAGCCTTGATTAAAGGCAGAGCATCTTTGGCAATGTCACGGTGAATTACAAGGCTTTCGCAAGCATTGCAGACACTGGGTCTTGATGTTTTCGCGTTAAAGATAATATCTGCCGCCATATTAAGGTCAGCATCTTTGTCAACATAAATGTGGCAGTTGCCCGTACCTGTTTCTATTACGGGCACTGTTGCATTGGCAACACAAGATTTGATAAGACCTGCACCGCCACGGGGAATGAGTACGTCAACATAATCATTCATTTTCATAAGCGCAACAGCACTATCACGTGAAGTGTCTTCCACAAGCTGAATGCAATCTTCAGGCAGACCTGCCGAAGCGATAGCTGAGCGCATAATCTTAGTCATAGCCTTATTTGAGTTGATTGCTTCCTTGCCACCGCGCAAAATTACGCAGTTGCCTGACTTGAGACAAAGAGCTGCCGCGTCTACCGTAACATTGGGTCTTGCCTCAAAGATAACGGCAATAACGCCGAGAGGTACTGTTACTTTTTCAATAAGCAAACCATTAGGTCGCTTGGTACCGCTGACAACTTTGCCACAAGGGTCATCGAGAGATGCCACCTGAAGCACTGCTTCGCTGATAGCTTTTATTCTCTGAGCATTGAGGCTGAGTCTGTCAATCATACTCTCGCTCATACCGTTATTGCGGGCGTTTTCTATATCAATTCTGTTATTTTCTTCTATGTAAGCTGTGTTTTCAATAAGAGCCTCAGCAATAGCCTCAAGAGCCTTGTTTTTCATTTCGCTTGTGGCTGTCATAAGTACTCTGCCGGCTTTTTTTGCGCCGATACCTAATTGTGTAAGCATTTGGGATTCTCCTTTATTTCACAGTAAAAAGTGTACCTACACTGTGACCGTCAATGAGTTTATATATATCCTGAGGTGCCGTACCGTTCAT
>JAZRDY010000215.1:0-4900 GCA_045660525.1 Acutalibacteraceae bacterium
CGATGAAAAAGTCGTTAAAGAGTTTGACTATGTGCAAAAAGCAGACTATTCTCAGGCGTTGCTGACTTGCAGTGTTAATCGCCGTATGGTTGCAGCTTGTCCTCTTGCTTTTGGCGAGGTTGGTGTAAAAGACAGAGTGAAATCTGTACTCAACTATAAAAAGCCTGCTTTCTGGGTTGTTATGGTTGCAATTATTGCTAGTATAGCGGTTGCGGTTTGTTTTCTTACTAATCCTGTAAGTGAAGATGAAATTGCTCCCGGTTATTATCGTGAAACTGAGCTTGTCTACAGTCAAAGGGTAACGGATTATGTTTCTGAAAACGTCTACGGAATAACAGTAGAAACTCAGCTTTATATAATAGATGGTAACGGCATAACTGCTGATATAGGCGTTCTTCAGAAAAGCGACCTTGATAATGACAGACTGAAAAATTTTAACTGCCTTAGCGAGGTTCCTGATTTCGATAAAATTATCACAGCGTTAGTTGCAAGAAATTGGGATAGCGAAGATCAGATGCATAACTGTACTCTTCACTACATTTTCAAAACTGAGAATAACGAAGTGTTTATGGTTGTTGCTTATGCACCCTCTCTGTGGCTTGATGCAGTTATGAACGAAGACGGTGAAACTGAAATAGGCGAAGTTGGTCAGATAACTATAAACAGCATAAGAAAATTACAGTATCTCGGTGAAAGTTACAACATAAACACCGTTATCAGAGAAACCTCATCCGAAACCTCAGAGCGTGATTTTCAGATTGAAGCGTCACTTATGAATCAGCTCGACCCGCCAGAGGGTAGTTTGGCTGACGGTATGCCCTATACTGCAGCAAGCTTTCATGTTCTCGGTGAGCAGTGTCTGAGAACAGAAAACGGTACAATTGAAAAATATGCAGTTGCCTTTGCACGTTACAGATATACCTACGAAGACGGTCAGCTTTTTGAAAGCGGTGAAGCCAATAAGGCTATCCTTCAATTTAGAACAGAGTCTGACGGCACTTATGTTCTTACAGATTGCAAAGAATTCATCCTTGACGGAACTAAAGTCGACTTTGAAAAAGAGTTTAATATGCTGTCTTCTGAAACAGAATACGACACTCAACAGCTTTCTGATACTCTAACCTACGAGTGCCGTGTCAAGGCGATGAATTACTACCATATAGCTTACTGGACTTATGCGCCTATGCTCAGCTACACATATTCTTATGCCTGTCCCATAACCTTCAGCGTTGATTATGATAAGGCAGTTATTTCCTGCAGTGACGGTACAATGATAAAAGAAAAGGTAATGGATAAAAACGAGCACAACAGTGTAATGACCTATGATGTAGATGACACTCCCATCTGGTGCCCGACTAACCCCAATGATGACAGCAGCGAGAAAGCCGATAATGCTGAAATCTCGTTTACACTTTTTAAAAACGGCAAAAAGATTCACAAGGGTACAATTATTGCAACTTATCAGAATGCTTTCGCAACCCCTCTTGGTAGTCTTTATGTTCTTGAAATGAGTAGTAACCGTGAACTGGTTATGGCAGAGGGCCCTACAGTGAGAATCGGTATAAGGGCAAATGAAGTCAGGTTTTATAAAGAGCGTGTCCTTGAAACAGAAAGTGATCGTGTAGTGCTCTCAGTTCATTATCTTCTTCCTACGGAGATTAAAAGGCTTAATGAAATTATGGATTCTGCAAATTGGATAAATGCTGATTATGCAAGCAGAACTCAGCTGAGCCTTGACGGAAAATTCATTCTCGATGATAAACCTATTTTCTTCAGCGATGAAATGAATGTGCTTTATTCTGCACCTTACTATGCCGAAATTGAAAGTGAGGATATGGATTTCATTATGAGTCTTCAGGGCAGACGTGAGTATAAGAGTGATTTGGGCGGCCTTTATTCAAAGCTTATTCTTGACCTTTCATCAAAGTTCTTTGAGTTTACAATTCATCCTCTTTCATCAAAAGAATATTACGGTGACTATGAAGAAACAGAGAACAGTATCATAATAAGAGATGATGAAACCGAAAACTTCTTTACATTCAAAAAGTCAAAGGGTACACTTGTTTTCGATGAGAAAAACTCGTCACCCTTGCCAAAATATAACGGCGTAACAAACTTAGAAGACGGTGCAATATTCACACAATGAGTTGCACAACAAGTGCTATAATATGATTTACCAAGCAGACAGGACATAAGCTCCTGTCTGTTTCTTTATTAATCCCCCCTTTTAAAATTGTAATTCTTTTGTTATAATTTCTTATGTAAGTTGTAATTTTCGACCTTTATAATATAGCCACAACAGTAAAGAGGTGCTTTTATGTATTCAGTTTTAATCTGCGACGATGACAAAGCTATTGTCCGTTCAATCGAAATTTATCTCAAAGCCGAGGGTTACGATACCATATCGGCCTATGACGGTCAGCAGGCTATAGAACTTCTAAAGGATAACGAGGTTCACTGCATTATTATGGATATTATGATGCCGGTACTCGACGGGATAAATGCAACACTTAACATAAGAGAAAACAGCAATGTACCCATTATCTTCTTATCAGCCAAAAGTGAAGATACGGACAAAATTGCGGGCTTGGGTTTTGGCGGTGATGATTATGTTACCAAGCCATTTAACCCACTTGAGCTTTGTGCAAGAGTCAAATCTCAGATAAGACGCTATGTATCCCTGGGGTCCATTACCCCTCAGAAAAGTCATATTCTCACAACAGGTGGCCTTTCCCTTGATGCCGTGGCCAAGAGCGTTACCGTCGACGGTGACGAGGTGCATCTTACGGCGACGGAGTACAAAATCCTTGAGTATATGATGCTGAATATGGGCATAACCTTATCCTCATCGCAGATTTACGAGAATGCATGGAATGAGAATGCTTTTTCCGCTGAAAAGACCGTTACTGTTCACATCAGGCGAATTCGTGAGAAAATCGAGTTCGACACTAAAAATCCAAAATATATAAAGGTGGTGTGGGGCGTTGGATACAAAATCGACAAATTCTAAGGCTTACATATTGACAAAAATCATTGCGGTACTGTTGGTGATATCGGTACTCGGATTCTCCGCTGTGCAGGTGGCAAGTGCTTATATAACATATGAGGACAACGCTACGGGTTATTACAGACTCCGTGATGCGGTGAAATCAAAGGGTGGCAGTACCAAAGTGTACTCAAGCGGTACATTCAGATCAATGATGATGGATTCATATCTTGATCATCTCGGAGTATTGGTATATAATTTCGGCTTCGGCACAAAAGAAAGCTACAAAGAGAGAGCAAAAGATATCGATCTGAAAACAGCAAAGGAGAGACTGCTTTACAATATCTATCATACAATAACTGTTGACGAGGGTGACGGAACAAGTATAGAAAAGCTTCTTGCTTTACACAGTGACGGAGTCGTTTCTGATATTAAGCTTGTCAGTGAACATTCTGATGAAGAAACAGAGTGGTATGCCTATTTAAGCGATGGTTATTCTGCCGAGTCAATAGTGCAGGATTATTGCAGCAATACTTATTACAGTTCATCCTGGACGTTCTCTCTGGAAAAGGAATCAATTGTATCTGATGCAAAGAAATACAAAGCGGATATACTTATTTATATTCCTGCCTATGAGCTTGACTACGGAGGTTATACAGAGTTCCTGTCAGGCGGTACCTATGCGATAACTGTCAATGACGAAAGACTCAAAGAGCTTCTCGTTGACAGAGACAACACAAGTTTTATGGATTACAAGCAGTTCCGCGCGGCTTATGAAGAAAGCAAGGCAGACTTTGATAACAGATACAAAAACATTCATTTTATCTATAAAGATAAAAACGGCAAACTCATTTCAAATGTTGATGTGCCTGCGAAAATTTATCTCAGCGACTATGAATATATCCTTGCCGGCAAGCGTGAAGATATGATTGATACTTACGGCAACAGTTTTGGATATAATTTTTATAATGACGGTGAAGATTTCAGTATCACCTCAGGCAACTATTACGGCGGAACATTCAACGAGTATTTGGTGGGGGCAAGGGTTGATGTGACAAGACCGACAACCACCTATGAAAATACTGACGGTGAAATCCACACAACTATGTATCCTGCTGACAGAGAAAGACAGAACATTCCGATTTCTTCACTTGAAAATGACAGCTTCTGTATATTTTTCAATGAAAATGCTGAGTTTGGCGGCAGAACTATCAGTGACATAAAGAGAGAAGCTGATTTTGCTTACAGATTTATCAGCGAGTTAGCTATATATACAGTTCTCTCAGTTCTTTGCCTCGGTATGGCTTTAGTAGTGCTTCTTATACTCAGTGGCAGAAAATGCAAGGGTGATACAGAAGTACACTTCCCCTTCAGTGATAAGATGTTCTTCGAAATAAAGACAGTGCTTAACGGCGGACTTATCGTCGGTATCTTTTTGGGTGCATTGTTTCTTATAGGCGAATTAGTCAGCGACGGAATGGATATATTTGCATATATCACAGCAGGTATTTCTTTGCCGGCTATAGGACTTCTGTTTATTGACTACATTCTCTATATCGCAAGACACCTGAAAGCTCAGAAGTTTGTGAAGAGCTTATTTGTTGTGTGGTTTGTAAAAGTACTCTGCTCCAACTCTTTCAAGGTGCTTAAAAAGTTTTGGAATGTTGCAGGTAAAGCAATAAAAACATTCTTTGAGATTATCTTTATTCCATTGAAAAAGCTCAAGGAAGCCCTCAACTCCGAAAAGCTCTTTTATGCAAAGAATGTTGAGCAGACAGTTAAAATCAAAACTGCAATTCTGCTTGCAATTAATATACCTTTTGCTTTTGTATGCTTCTTATATATGTTCCCCTTTGAGGGTATAGATAACTGGGGCGATGTGTTTGTTATAGCTCTTTTCGCTATTCCGACCCT